>CACYBV010000231.1 GCA_902772745.1 uncultured Eubacteriales bacterium | reverse complement strand
TCGTCCTCGCCCGCTACGTCCGCAAAAGTCACGCCGGTCTTCTTTTCCGAATGCTTTTTCGCGTTGGATTTGCCGACGCCCATGATGCCGCCGATTCCTGATCCTCCGCCGATTTTCCGCATCATCAGGACAAATAGTCCGATCATCAGCAGGGAAGGAAGAATATAGATCAGGAAGTACTGCAGGAAGGAAGAGCTGGCCTTGCCCTGGAAGGTAATGCCCTGTTCCTTCAGGAGCGGTACAATATCATCATCCGGAAGATACTGCGTATAGAATGTTTTCGACGGGCTTTTCTTCAGTTTGAACTGCCACTGGGATTCATCGTAGAGAACAACGTCGGTTACTTCATTGTTTTCCACATACCCGATGAAAGTATCATAGCTGACTTCCTCCGAAAATGAGCTGGTCAGCGAGCTCCAGATGCGCGATCCCGAAAAAATCATTACAAGGAGCACGACAATTGCGATCAGGATGATCAGAAACCTGCCGTTTCCGCCGCCCCGGTTCCTGTTGCCGTTATCCCTGTTGTTCTGGTTCTGATTCTGGTTCTGATTGTAATCGTAGTTATCCAAATTTCCGTTCCTCCTGTACGAAGGGTCCCCCCGTCATACAAACTTCAGTGTCTGCTGGCCTGCGCACTGTGTGAGCGCCTCGTCAACCAGTTTTTTTGCCGACTGATAGCGCCTGAGAAGCCCCGGCGGAAGAGATCCCGTCAGTGTCCTCGATTCATCCATATTGTGGCGGAGATCCGCCTGTTTGATCAGGAGCGCGTCATAGTTTCGGGACGCAATGATCCGGTCGATATACGACGCGTAGCTGATCCTTCTGTCGCGGGTCAGGATCTCGACAATCCGGACCACGTCATCGGGGATCCCCTCGCGTCTTAAGTCGTCCGCCGTCAGCTCCGTATCCTCCAGAACGTCGTGAAGGATCGCCGCCGCCGTCGTCCGTTCGTCCGGCATCTGGTCCGCCACATGCAGCGGATGGCAGATATAAGGCGTATCACCGCGGTCTTTCTGCCCGAAATGCGCGTCAAAAGCGATCCGCATGGCCTTTTTTGTCAGATCCGTATAGATCATTCCCCGTCCTTATTCCTCAATCGTAAAATGGTTCACTATATAATCCGCCGCGCGATGGCTGATCACATATTTCGATATGTATCCTTTTCCGTAGATCCCTATCAGTTCCTGAGCATCTTCGCCGTCCGTAACTTCTCCGTAATCCGCCTCCGAGATATCCGTCCATCCTTCCTGCTCGGCAATCGCCTGATACAGAAGGCTCGCCGTGGATTCAAGGACATAGGTCTCATTGATTTCTTCCTCGGATGCATAACCCTGATCGAGGAAATCCTGTGCGGTCATGCCGTAGTTCAGGTACAGATTGATGTCCATGATTTTCTTCGATATATCGAGGATCGACTGCGGTATCTCCCTGGCTTTCACCTCTTCCGTCATGTACTTGTCAAGCTGCTCATTCATATTCCTGTCGTAGAAATAGTCGTGAAAGATCCTGCGGATATCTTCGGCATTTTCGATGGTATCGTCGTATAATTTGGCCCGGATCCCGTCGAGGTTTTTCGAAACCCACTCATCCGTCAGTTCCGGTGTCCCGTGGATATAGTTGATCGTTACCACAAAGACCGCGTCTTTTCCGGCAAAATCCGGGTTGTTCTGATAGGGATCGGGGAAAGTCACTTTGACGTCCATAGTTTCACCGGGCATATGGCCGATAATCTGCGTCAGGAAGTCATCGATGAATTCTGCGGATCCGGCCGTGACATTCGCACCCTGTGCGGTTCCGTTGTCAAACTGGACGCCGTCCATGTATCCGGCATAGTCAATGTTCACATAATCGCCGTCTTCAACCAGACGGTCTGTGATCTGTTCGGGATACTCCGAAAGAAGCATCGAAATCGACTGCTCGATGTCTTCATCCGTCGGTTCCAGATCCGATTTCGCAATATGATGCGATGAAAAATCCGGTATATCGATATAATCCTGCGCCCGGATGCCGTCAAAAAAGCCGTTGTCCGTAAGTCCGTAGGAAAAATCTTCCGGACCATGAGGAACCCCTTCCGGTTCCGTGCTGCCGGACGCATCGTCAGCACTCGCCGCTTCCGCAGATGTCCCCTCAGCAGGATCCGAAGAGACTTCGGTTTCTTCCGATGCCGCCTCGACAGACGATGCCGCCTCGGAAGAACTATCTTCCTTTCCCTGTCCGGAGCAGCTCATAAGTGCGGCAGTGCAAAGAAGAATTGCAACAATAATCGCCAGTGTTTTCTTAACCATTTAGTGTCTCCTCGCAAAATAAAGCCATAAGCAGTATGGATTATAGCACAGATTCAGCACAAAAAAAAGTCTTTTCTTTCCAGGTTCACAGAAGTTTCATGAAAAATACGGGAGCGGCGGAGCCGGTCAGGAAAAAGCCCGCCGGCTGTTTTCCTGATCGGCTCCGCCGCTTTTTTGGTTTTCCCTACCACCTGCGCTTGACCAGAGGGCATCCGGCTTTTTCCTTTGCCGCACGCACTTCCACATAGCAGCCGCACTGAAGGCACATCCCGGACAGGAGCTCACCGCATTCCCGGCAGATCCCGAGCCTGCGCCGGTATTCCCGCTCCGTGCAGCGCAGGTCCTCCGGAATCGCCGCGACCGTTTTCTGCACCTGCTCATACAGAGAGAGGTCCGAAAGCTCCGAAAGCAGGCATTTTCTGCAGGGAGTCATCCGACCGTCAGTTTCAGGACACAGACAGATGCTGCGGGAAGCTTCACGACAAGCTTTCCGTCCGGCACTTCCAGGCCTTCCATTGCCGCGGGCTTCACGGTATCCGGCGCGTCGAAAGTATTGTGCGCGTTCATCGGACCGGTAAGGATCTCGCCTTCCGCCGCCGTGATGGCCTTCCCGGCAAGCGCGATTTCCACGGTTTTCTCTTCCGTCACGGAAAGATTGTTCAGGGAAACGGTAACGGATCCGTCTTCCGCAAGGGAAGCGCTTTCCGTCACATCCGGCACCGGGTACTCGGTGCCGATCGTCTCCTGGTCCATAACGGATCCGAGAAGCGTCGCGCCCTGATGCGCGCTGAACATCCGGAACACATAATAGGTCGGCGTTTTCACCATTTTTTCGCCTTCCGTCAGCACGACGGACTGCAGGACGTTTGCAAGCTGGGCGATATTCGCCATCTTCACACGGTCCGAGTTCTCGTTGAAAATATTCAGGGAAAGGCCGGCGACCAGCGCATCCCGCATCGTATTCTGCTGGTACAGGAAGCCCGGATTCGTTCCCGGCTCGACATCATACCAGGTGCCCCATTCATCGACGACAAGCGCCACTTTTCCTTCCGGATCCCAGCGGTCCATGATATTTTTGTGATGGCGGATGATCTCGCCGATTTTCAGGGCCTTGTACAGGGTGATGTACCAGTCTTCCTCGTTGAATTCCGTCGCGGAGCCCTTGTTCTGCCAGTCGTGGGGAACCGTATAATAATGCATCGAAAGGCCGTTCATGTACTTTCCGGCTTCCCGCATCAGGACATCCGTCCAGTTCTGGTCGTCGTCGGAAGGTCCGCAGGCGATCTTAAAGAGCTTATTGTCCCCGTAGTTTCTGCAGTAGGTCGCATAGCGGCGGAACTGGTCCGCATAGTACTCCGGCCGCATGCTGCCGCCGCAGCCCCAGTTTTCATTGCCGACCGCAAAATATTTCAGCTTCCAGGGCTTCTCCGAGCCGTTTTCCGCCCGCATCCCGGCAAGCGGCGAGAGGCCGTCAAAGGTCATGTACTCGATCCACTCATTCATCTCCCGTACGGAACCGGAGCCGACGTTTCCGTTCACGTAGGGCTCGCAGCCGATCTGGCGGCAGAGCTCGAAAAACTCATGCGTGCCGAAGCTGTTGTCCTCGACAACGCCGCCCCAGTGGGTGTTGATCATTTTCTTGCGGGTTTCCTTCGGGCCGATGCCGTCCTTCCAGTGATACTCGTCAGCAAAACAGCCGCCCGGCCAGCGAAGCACCGGAAGCTTCATTTCCCGGAGCGCTTCCACGACATCCGTGCGCATTCCGTTCACGTTCGGAATGTCGGAGTTCTCACCGACATAAACGCCGCCGTAGATGCAGCGTCCGAGATGCTCGGAAAAGTTTCCGTAGACTTCCTTTTCGATCCGGCTCTTTTTCACGTCCGGGTGAATGATGAGGTGATGCATTTTCTTTCTCCTTTCTCAGCCGCGCATACCGATCACGGGACCGCCGGTGCCTTCAATGTAGTCTTTGGTTATCGTCACAGTTCCGATATTCGGATCCTTTGGGATCTCAAACATAATGTCCAGCATGAAATTCTCAATTTCCGATCTGAGGCCTCTCGCG
>CACYBV010000230.1 GCA_902772745.1 uncultured Eubacteriales bacterium | reverse complement strand
TCTTGAACATCAGGTTGAACTGGCGGATATCGGTGAAATCATGCGCGCCGCAGGAAGGGCAGGCAATGTTCTTCTCATCGATATAAGCCTTCATTTCGTCGTTGGTCCAGCCGTCGATTGCCTTCTCGGGAACAATGCCCTGTTCTGCCATATAGTCTTCGATCAGCTTGTCCGCGCGGAAACGCTCGTGGCAGGACTTGCAGTCCATCAGAGGATCCGAGAAGCCGCCCAGATGGCCGGATGCAACCCAGGTCTGGGGATTCATCAGGATGGCGCTGTCCAGGCCGACATTATAGGGAGATTCCTGTACGAATTTTTTCCACCAGGCTTTTTTGATGTTGTTCTTCATCTCGACGCCCAAAGGACCGAAATCCCAGGAATTCGCGAGGCCGCCGTAGATCTCGGAGCCGGGATAAACAAAGCCTCTCTGCTTGCAGTGGGCGACGATTTTCTCCATGGTCTTTTCCATAATTTTTTTCTCCTTTAAAGATGTTTCAGAAACAGAGAAACGCTGACTTTTGATCAGCCAGCGTTTCCGAAAATGAACAAGCCGAACCAATAACCCTTCTGCTTATTGCTTGAAAACCACAACGACAGTCTGACCTGCAGGAACCGTGACACAGTCCTTCTCAGCGTCGTATTGTCCGTTCGCGGTATAACCCGCAACTTCTCCGTCTCCGTACAGCACGGCATCGAAATTGCAGATTACATAACGGTAGCGGTCCGCGCTCTTTCCGGTCAGGATTTCCTGGATATTCAGCGTTCCGCCGTCTTTATTGTCCGGATCGATCAGCTCTGCTCCTGTCACGCTCGCATCCGCATAGGCAAGCTTTCCGACCTGCAGCGTCTGTCCTGACTTCTCATCGTAGTAGAATCTCTCATTCTCGTTGAATTTGATGAAATCAGCCGCGGTCGCATACAGGAACTGAACCGTAAGCCTGTTGTTCTCGGCCGAACTTGATACGATGGAAACCGGAACCGTATAATGCGGAGTGAAGTTTTCCTCACCTTCCGCTGCTGTCTGCGGCACAAAAGACGCGCCCTGGTTGTAGGCGTCGATTTCTTCCTGCAGGAAACCAAGGTACTCGTCCTTATCGTATTTCGAAGTATCGAAATCATCAATCATCACGTCCTGAATCGCCAGGTCGTTATAGATATAGATATCCGTTGCGCCTTTTCCGAAATTCAGATTGGCTCCCTTCGGAGTTTCTTCCTGGTTCTTGTTGCAGGCACCGAGGCTCAGCACAAGAAGCGCTGCGGCAAGAAGTGCCGTAATCCTGTATTTCATAATCTGCTCTCCTCATTTCCCATGCAGCCTGGAGCTGCATATATCAAAAGTATTTTACTCTGAACACAGCTATTTTTCAAGTCTTTTTTTCATTAAAACGCTCAGCTGTCCGGGCATCCGTTCACTGGTGCGGTTCGGCGGGCGAAAGCAGCACGGAAAGCATCTGCCTCGCCGGCAGTTCACGGTCAACAGCGGATTTCAGCAGGATTTCCGAAACCGCCAGAAGCTCGGAAAGCACCTGATCTGAAAGATCAAAACTGAAAAGCCGGTTCACTTCTTCCGTCCGGATGAATTCCAGTGTGTACACCGTGCTTTTTTGAAGCGGATAGAGACTGTTTTTTGGAGCGCAGTCCGTACACAGGGGCTGCATCAGCGCCGTGCTGAAAACACCGGATTCGAGTGTTTTTTTGCAGCGCGCACAGTGGGAAAAAGCCGGCATCAGGCCGTTTTCCGAGAGGAGCCGGCATTCAAAAGCCGCCTGAACCAGCCGTTTTTTCATCTTTCCCGACTGAAGCGCCCTCAGGGCATAATAGAGAAGCGCAAGCGTTCCCGTCTCGTCCGCATTTTCGCGCGTAAAGTAGGCCGTAAGTTCACAGAATGCCATGGCACAGGCGGACTTTTCGACATCGTGTGCGAGGTCCTCGAAATACTCGCTGATCCCGGCTTTCGAGAGCGTATAGGCGGATCTGCCCTGGTGCAGCGTAAAAGCTCCGAAGGAAAAGGGCCGTGTCACGCCGCATAGGGGGCTCGTCGGGCGTCTTGCGCCGCGGGCGAATGCAGAGACTTTCCCGAGTTCTCTCGTCAGAAGCAGGACCCGGCGGTCCGCTTCCCCGACCGGCATCACGGAAAGGATGATTCCCTGGATTTCAATTCCCTCTGACATCCGTAAAAAGCTCCTTTCAGCCCTGTTCGTAATATCCGAAATTCCGAAGCTGCGTTTTATCGTCGCGCCAGTCCTTCCGGACTTTCACAAAAAGCTTCAGGTTCACCTGGGACTCGAGCATCTTCTCCGCGTCGATCCGGGCCTGCGAGCCGATTTTTTTCAGCATCGCGCCGCCTTTTCCGATGATGATGCCCTTGTGGGATTCTTTTTCGCACGAAACGGAAGCCTCGATATCCCAGAG
>CACYBV010000229.1 GCA_902772745.1 uncultured Eubacteriales bacterium | reverse complement strand
ACAAACGGCGTGCTCCTTTCGGAAGAATGGTGCCGGTTTATCGCGGAAAATCATTTTGACGTCGGCCTCTCGATCGACGGAATCGAACGTGTGCATGACAGATACCGGCTCACGGCTGGAGGAGAACCTTCGTTTCATTATGCGAAGGAAGCCTGTGAACGCCTGATGAGCTGCGGTGTGAGGCCGGACCTTCTATGCACGGTAACCATGGAGACCGCGAAGAATGCGGATGCCGTCTACAGGGGCTTAAAAAGCCTCCATACGGGCTGGATGCAGTTTATACCGATACTTGTCCGTGTCGGACTCTCGGAGGGCGAAATGGCCCCGAATTCGCGAAATACGGGGGACTCCCCGGAAACGGATGGCCGGGACGGCACAGAAAACGGTTTTCCGGAACCGGAGATGACCGAAGAATCCGTCACGCCGGAAGCCTGGGGAAAGTTTCTCTGCACCGTTTTCGACGAATGGGTCTCGCATGATATAGGAAACACCGGCGTGCAGTTTTTCATGGAAACCCTGTCGCTTCTTTCCGGTCGGCCGTCGTCCTTGTGCATGCTCCAGAAAACATGCGGACGCGTCCTGGTCGTTGAACACGACGGAAGCGTCTATTCCTGCGACCACTATGTCGACCGCCGGCACTGCCTCGGAAACATTCATGAGCGCCCGCTTTCTGAAATGGCGGATTCGGCTTTTCAGGAAAAATTCGGAAACGCGAAAGAGGAGAGCCTTGCCGAACGCTGCAGAAACTGCCCGTATCTTGCGCTCTGCCGCGGAAACTGTCCGAAAGACCGCTTTAACCGGGACGGCAGTTATTATCTCTGTGACGGGCTCCGCATGTTCTATGACCACGCGGCACCGATGCTCCGAAAAGTCCTGGAAATGAACCGGAAGAAAACACCTGTCGGAACCATTATGGCGGCGATGCGGAGCGAAATCAAAAAGCAGAATCTGACGCGGCGGAGATAATCCTCCTTGATCCGGACCGGATCTTCGCCCTCGATGACACCGACACCAAGGAAAGAAAAAGCCGATGAAATACAGATGCCTGATATTTGACCATGACGATACGGCGGTTGATTCGACCGCGACCATCCATTGGCCCTGCTTTGTCGAATACCTGAGGAAATTCCGCCCCGGGATGGACTGCACCCTGGAAGAGTACTTTCTCAAAAACTTCCATCCGGGTTTTATCGAGATGTGCAGAGAGGACTACGGACTGACAGATTCGGACCTCGAAGTCGAGGTCCGCTATTGGCAGGATTACGTAAAAAACCACATACCCACGGTTTATCCCGGCATCCGTGAAATCATGGAGCGCGAGAAAGCGGAGGGCGGGCTTGTGGCCGTGATTTCCCATTCCTTTGATTACTATATTCTGCGGGATTATGCTGAAAACCGCCTCCCGAAACCGGACGCCGTCTACGGCTGGGAGCTGCCCCAGGAAATCCGGAAGCCAAAACCCTGGGCGGTATACGAGCTGATGAAGCGCTTCAGCCTGCAGCCTTCCGATATACTCGTGATCGACGACCTGAAGCCGGGCTATGACATGGCGAAGGCCGCGGGCGTTGATTTCGCCGCGGCCGGATGGGCTTACGATGTGCCGGAGATCGAAAAATTCATGAGGGAGAACAGCAGCCTGTATTTCAGGACTGTGGAAGAGCTTTCGGCGTATCTTGAAGAGTAAAAGACAGGGAACTGTCACTGTATTTTACTTTTTACAGCCTTGCGACGCCGCTGTCCCGGGCTGCTCTGGCGGCGGCTTCAGCAACCGCCGGTCCGACGCGCCTGTCAAAAGCGAGCGGGAGAATATAGTCCGCGTTCAGCTCCTCATCGGAAACGAGTCCGGCGAGGGCATGGGAGGAAGCGACTTTCATTTCTTCGTTGATGTCCCTTGCGCGCACATCAAGCGCACCGCGGAAGAGTCCCGGGAAAGCAAGCACGTTGTTGATCTGGTTCGGATGATCCGAGCGTCCGGTGCCGACGACAGCGGCGCCTGCATCTTTCGCATCCTCCGGCTCGATTTCTGGAACCGGGTTTGCCATCGGGAAGACAACCGCCTGATCCGCCATTGAGCGGATCATGTCCTTTGTTGCGACATGCGGCGCGCTGACGCCGATGAAAACGTCGGCCCCGCGGAGCGCGTCCGCGAGCTTACCGGTGAAGTTCTCCGGATTAGTCACGGCAGCCATTTCCGCCTGCGCGGTATTCATCTCGACACCCTCTGCGAGCACACCGTTCCGATCGACCATGAGAAGGTGCTTCACGCCGAGGTTCATGATGTGCTTTCCGATCGCGATGCCGGCGGACCCTGCGCCGTTGATGACAACGCGGACTTCACCAATATCCTTTTTCACGACCCGAAGCGCATTCAGAAGAGCCGCTCCGACGACGATTGCCGTTCCGTGCTGGTCGTCGTGGAAAACCGGTATATCGCAGATTTCCTTGAGCCTCCGTTCGATTTCAAAGCAGCGGGGCGCCGCGATGTCCTCGAGGTTGATTCCCCCAAAGGAGCCGGAGATCAGATAAATCGTCCTGACGATTTCGTCGACGTCTTTCGAGCGGATGCAGATCGGGAAAGCGTCTACGCCGCCGAAAGCTTTAAAGAGCGCACATTTTCCTTCCATGACGGGCATGCCGGCCTCCGGTCCGATATCACCGAGACCCAGTACCGCCGTGCCGTCCGTGATGACTGCGACAAGATTGTGACGGCGCGTCAGATCAAAGGATTTATCGTAATCCTTCTGGATTTCGAGACAGGGCTGTGCGACGCCGGGTGTGTATGCAAGTGAAAGATCTTCCTTGTTTATTACCGGAACGCGGGAGACAACTTCGATTTTGCCTTTCCATTCGCCGTGCAGGCGAAGCGATTCTTCTGCGTAGTT
>CACYBV010000228.1 GCA_902772745.1 uncultured Eubacteriales bacterium | reverse complement strand
TCTTCCTCGCCTTCCTTGCGGTCGTCCTCGGTAATCTTCGACGCCTTTTCCATTTTTTTGATCTGCTCGTTTGCGTCGCGGCGGATATTGCGAATCGCGACTTTCGCTTCTTCCGCTTTTTTCCTGATATCCTTTGCGAGTTCCTTACGCCGCTCTCCCGTAAGCTCCGGGAATACGAGCCGGATCGTCTGGCCGTCGGTCGAAGGATTGATTCCGATATCGGAGGCCTGGATCGCCTTGCAGATATCCTTGATCAGGCTCTTGTCCCAGGGCTGGATTACAATCATCCGGGCTTCCGGCACCGAAATATTCGAGACCTGCTGCAAAGGAGACGGCGCGCCGTAATAGTTTACAGTCAGCCTGTCGAGAAGGTGCGGATTCGCGCGGCCCGCGCGGATCATCATGTACTCTTCTTCGAGATTTGCCAGTGTTTTTTCCATCTTCTCTTCTGTCAAAAGTAAAACCTCTTCCATGTGAACCTCCTTTTAAATTCTCCTTATTCCGCCTCAGTCCGCCGTCACGACGGTACCTTTGATCTTTCCGTTTAATGCATCGCGGATGCCCGAAGGCTCCCGGAGGTCAAATACCACCAGCGCCATATGGTTCTGTTCACACAGCACGGACGCCGTCCGGTCGATCACTTCAAGCTTCTTTTCCACCATTTCATGGATGGACAGAACATCGTATTTTTTCGCATTCGGGTTTTTCGCGGGATCACTGTCGTATACGCCGTCGATTGCCTTTGCGAGAAGGATCATATCCGCTTCAAGTTCCAGCGCCCGAAGCGCGATTCCAGTATCTGTCGAGAAAAACGGATGTCCGGTCCCGCCCGCAAAGAAACAGATCTCACCGTCTTCCAGGGCCTGAACCGCTGCATCCTTGCTGAAAAGCTTTGTCATCGCGCCGACCGCAAAAGGCGTAAAAATCTCGGTCTTCATGCCTTCCGAGCGAAACACTTCAGACACGTAGATGCAGTTCATAACGGTCGCGAGCATTCCGATCTGGTCCGACTTTGTCCGGTCGATTTCCGTTCCCGTCCGGCCTCTCCAGTAATTCCCGCCGCCGATCACGATGCAGACCTGTACGCCCGCATCCACGGCTTCTTTGACCTGCCTCGCGACATCCTGCACCACCGGCAGCTTATAGCCTCCTTTTTCCTTGTCCGCAAGCGCCTCACCGCTCAGCTTCAGAAATACTCTCCGTGCCTTTTCCATTGCGCTTCCTCTCCTTCTGCCCGGGACTTCTCCCGGCTCTCCGTTATCATACACTACTTTTCGCCCGCCGTCAAGACCGCCCGGACGCGAATCCTCAGCATCATGCCCTCCCTTTCGGTGACGGTTCAGAGTCTCTGAAAGGGAGGGCATGATGCTGAGGATTCGCTGTTATCGCTGATCTGGCGCTGTTTCGGCCGTTGTCAGTCCTCCCCCAGCTTCAGCGCTTCGGCAATCCGCATCCTGCGGACAATCGCCGCGAGGATCATGAGACCTGCGGAGATCATCAGTCCGACGATTATGAAGAGTCGAAGTTCGTCGCGGGCTTCCCGCACGACAAGGAGCGGGACCGGCGAGTCGGCAGAGGAATAGGCGATCCGGAGAATCGGCATGTAGAGAAGCGCCGTAATCCGGCCGACGAGATAGCCGGCGCCGATCGAAAGCACCGAGACGAAGAACTGCTCATTCAGGAGCATGACAATGATCTCGGAGAATCGCATGCCCATTGCACGGAGGACGCCGAACTGGAGCTCGCGGTTTTTGACCGAGCTGATCCAGTAGATCAGGAATCCGGCGACGGAAAGTGTCAGGGACACAATGAAGCTGACCGTGAAAATGCCGCTCGTGCCCTGCTTGATCGCTTCGGTACCTTCCGCAAGGATCCGGGCTTCGGTGTCGTAAACATAATCTGACCTGAGACCGCGCTGATCCGCCATCTCGTAGAAACCGCCGGTGCTGCCCAGCTCGTCGGTCTTAAGCCATACCTCATAGGGGATCGTGTTCCATTCCGTCATCATCGTATCAAATCGGCCGAGCACGAAATATTCTTCAATCTCGCGGACGGAATTGTCGGACTGTACTTTGTAACTTTTCGAATTATAGCCGGGCCAGTAATCCACAAAGCCGTAAATCGTGCCCTTCACCGAATCGGTTCTCTTCAGATCCGGAAGGGTCAGGTTGACCGTATCGCCGATCGCAAGGCCGAGGGCCTTGAAATTCGAAGAAAGGACCAGGGCGTCCTTTCTGGAAGCGAGAACATTCAGGAAACGGTACCAGTGTACCGGCATAAGAGAGGCGTCGAATTCCGCGGTTTCGCCGAACTTTTTCGGTTCGACGCCCATAATGCGGACGTCCTTCAGCGTGGTCCGCCCGCTGTTGAAAACAACCGTCCCTTTCGGCTCATCGATCACTTTTGTCACGGAAGAAAAGCCCGGAAGGCGCTCATATTTGTCAAAATTCGGCTCGTAGAAAACGAGCGCGCCGGAACCGCCGGAATCCGGTCCGTCGGCCGCATGATTCCCGCTGTTGTCCCAGCGTTCCCGCACCACAAGGTCCGCGCCGTTCATATAGCGGATGTTGCGGCGGTCGTTTTCCGATATGGTACGCGCGGCGGCGGCATTGAAGATGCCCGTCGCAACCGTCATCGTCAGGAACAGCATAATGAAACCCTGCTCACGCCGGGTTCCGAGAATGTGGCAGTGAGATGCATAGAGCGCCGGACTCCAGCGCTTCCTCCCGATCCGGAAAATCAGCATTTCAAGATAAGGGATCAGCCTCAGAAGCAGGAGTCCCGCACCGGCCATGAAAACAGCGGTCGACAGAAATAAAAGAGGATCCAGCGCATTCCCGAGGATTACTTCCTCCATCAGCTGGGATTTTCGGCTGTTGAAGCTGTAGAGTCCGTAAAGCGCGACAAGAAGCAGCGCGATATCGATAAAGAACCGGTGCCAGACCGGCAGATTCCTGTTTCGCCTGCGCTTTCCGGCCTTCTCCTCAATCACGCTCTTTCCGGCAAAACGGAAGGCCGGAAGCACCATTGACAGAACGGAAGCCGCTGCTCCGATGCCCGCGTAAAAGAAAGCTTCCCGGTTCATCTCCACCCGCAGGTCTTTCCTGCGGATAAATTCGAGGAAGCCGTTTGCGGACGATAAAAGCTTCGTCAGAGGAACCGTGAGAAGGATCGCGATCCCGTAGCCGACCGCCGTGAGGAAGATGCTCTGTATGAGATAAATCAGGAGAATCTGGCCCTTCCCGACACCGCGGGAACTGAGCACCGCGATCTCCGACTCTTCGTTGTCGATCATGCGGCTCGCCACCATGAAAATAAAGAGGAGCAGCAGTACAAAGACAGGCACCTGCAGCACAAGGTAGGTCGTACGCACTTTCTTCGCGCTGACCTGGAATTCGGAAAGATAGCTTTTCCAGGAAAACTCCGGCGGGTTCACGAAATTAGTCTTCACGTATTTGTCGAGCGCATCCGTCACACGCATCAGCCGGTCGAGGTCCGCCACGCGGATGTTCGTATAGTCATAGAGCATCACGAATTCCGCACTCACACGGTTTCCCTCGCTGTCCGACAGGAACAGTTCCCGGAAAAGATCGATATCGATGAAAAGGGAAATCCGGTAAGTACTGTCCGCCGGCGAATCAACCCAGTAAGGATCTTCCGTATCCTTCATGGTAAAGGACCCGGCGACCCTGATCTTAAGTTCCTCTCCGGAGGGCAGCTTCTGGTCTTTGAATGTCAGAACTTCCCCCTGTGAAAGCCGCTGTTTTTTCATCACCCATTCGGGAAGCCAGCCGTTTATGGTACCGTCCTCATTGATCTCATGCGTCGGCTGTTCGCCCTTTAAATCCACATGTTCCCAGAGATCCGTCATCGCGCTCACTGTAAAGCGTACGCCGCTCTCACCCCTCGGGACCGAGCTTTCCGCGTTCATCGTCGAAAGCGTAAACAGGCTCCGCTGAAGGTGCATGGGAAGCTTCAGGTCCTCGCCGGTTCTGCCAAGCCGGATCTCCTCTTTCACGAGAAGCTCGTTTGAAGACTTTGAGACCCGCGCCGATTTCTCCGTCATCTGCATCGGCCAGCGGTTGTTTTCCCGGATATCCTGCTGGAAACGAAGCTCCAGCGCCCGCTGCAGCGCCGTGTCCGTATAGACTGCGGTTGCGGCGGAAAGGGACAGCAGAAGGACGTTTCCGAGGATCAGGGCGAGTACCATCCACTTTTTGCTGAGAAGCTTATGAAAGACAAAACGTACCATCACCAGCTCCTTTCCATCGTGACCGCGAAATCACCTTCGCGAAGTCCCGAAATCAGCTCGCATTCGTCATCGGTCCGGAACTCGCCGACTGTGACATAGCGTTTGTTGATCCGGTCGCCGTCACGATACAGGAAAACATAGTCTCCCCCGTCGTCCCTCATCAGCGCGCTTCTAGGAAGGACCGGGACATTTTTGAGGTCCCGCTCGATGTAGTACATATCCGTCCAGGTATTGATCGGTTTTTCACTGCCCAGGATCTCCTTAATCTCCTGGGGATCCGTGAGGTCGAGCACCACCATGGCCCAGCCTTTGTCCTGTTTCGCACTGGACATTTCCTGGATGTAATTGGAGGCGATCACGCGTCCCGAAACCGTTCCAAGGATCTCGCCGTCCTTCTTTGTGACAAAACGCGCTTCATTCCCGTAATGAACCCGCGCGGGCATATTGTCGTCCTGCTGGGAAACCGCGACTACGAGCTTTTCCGCATAACGGATCCGCGCGATCACATCTCCGTCGTGAATCACAGTCCTGCCGTCTTTCGCGTCAGTCACATATGAAACCGTCCCGGAAACCGGCGCTGTCAGAACCGTTTCCGAACGGAGCGCCTGAATCTTTTCCTCTTCTTCCGCGATGGCGCGTTCTTCCTCGAAGCAGTATTTTTCGAACTCCACTTCCTGCCGCTGGATCCGGAGGCTCAGAAGGTCATGCGAAGCCGCGTCCCGCGCCTCGTTCATCTGTTTTAACTGTGCATTCCTTTCGTCCGTGTAATCCAGTTTTTTCTGCTCGTAGGCTTCTTTCCTGCGCTGGAGCGCCCGTTCCGTTTCCTCGATGTCGATTTCCGGCGTATCGGACACGAGCGTGATCACCGGGTCGCCGGCCTTGATTTCCTTCCGGTATTTCGTGTGGCATTCACTGCAGACCCGGTCCCCGCCGTGCCAGCGGATTTCCCTGTATTTCCATACAAATTCGGTAAAATGAAACTCATGGGTAACTTCAATATCGCCGTATGCGATCTCCGCTGTTTTATATACGTAGCGGCTGTCCTCGATTTCCCCGTCTGGTACGATTTCCGCTGCGAATGAAATACCGTGCAGGCAGAAAACCAGGATGAGGGCGAGAAGGAGCGCCGCTGGTTTTTTTATATGATCAGCGTACCATGTCGCTGCCGGTCCATGCGGGTACCCGTCAGATCTCCGTGCAGACAAGTCTTCCCGTCGTTTTTCCTCGTTACCGTACCATGTCGCTGCCGCTCCATGTGGGTACTCGTCAGATCTCCGTGAAGACAAGTCTTCCCGTCGATTTTCCTCGTTACCGTACCACATACAGTTCATCTCCTTCCCGAAGTCCCGATGTGATCACCATGTACACCTCGCACTTCCTGCACTCCACACGGATGCGCTCATGCCCGCCCTCTTCATCCATCTTATAGACATAGTCTTCGGACAGTTCCGAATCATGGTATACCGCGGTCGTCGGCACATACAGCACGTCTTCATAACTCGCCTTCACATAATATACCGGCATATAAGCGCCGCAGGGAATATCAGTAAGCGACCGGTGCGGAATCTTATATCGGACCTTATCCTTCCGTTCGAGGATCGAAATCCGGGTCCGTTCCTCGGCGCTCAGAGGATCCGCTTCAATCTCAATTTCTTCGCCCTGATACAGCGCAAAACAGGGCAGACCGCGGAGGTCTGCGGTCAGGGCTTCCTCGAGCTCGATATGTTTCTTTGTTTCATCCGCGAGATAGACAAGGGTCGTATCCTTGTCGGCCTGCGCACCTTCCGTCACCGTTGTAATGCCTGTCCCGCTCTGATAAGATCCGTCCACATAGTAAACCACGCCGTCCGCCGGCGCATAGAGGAAGGAGCTGTCGTATATTTCCTGCTGTTCCCGAAGCGCTTCCTGCTTTTCCGAAAGCTTCCGCTCATATTCGCGGAGATATTCACTGTGTGTGAGCTCAATTTCCTCTTTCTCCAGCTGGGCAAGCTTCACCGACTGCCAGCCGGCGCCCTGCTGATAGTACGCCGTGATCTGCCGGTCCTGATAAGCGATATCCAGTTCATAAAGCCGCTGTTCATAGGAGGCATCGCGCTCCAGCTCCTCAATCCCGGTCTGAAGCTCTGCGATCTCCTGCTCGACTTGATAAGTATCCAGTTTCAGCAGCAGCTCTCCCTTTTTCACAGAGTCACCGGTCATAAACGGAATCTCGTCCACGACCCCGGAAACAGGCAGCGATAGTTCCAGCTCCAGAGGCACCAGAAAGGCGTCGCGGATCACGGTGTCCCGGAGATCTCCGCGCTCCACAGTGACCGTTCCGATCTTCTCCGCGACCGGCTCCCGGAGCGCGATCACTTCTTCCTGCTCTTTCCGGCAGGAAGAAAGGAAAATCAGAAAGACCGCTGACAGCATCAGGAAAACAGGCGCCAAAATCCGTCTTTTCATCATTCCAGCACCTCCTCTCCCTCCGAAAGCCCGGAAAGGATTTCCGTGAGGTCTTCATTGCGGGCGCCGATCTCTACATTCCTAATCTCCGGAAGCCCCGATTCGCTCATGCAGTAGACATAATACTGGTCCTTACTGTGATAAACGACCCGGGAGGGCACCGTCAGCGCGTCGTCCGATCCTGCGGTCACATAGCGGATTTCATAGCTCTGGCGGTTCGTAAGATCCGTCCGGTTCCTAGTCAGCATGAAGTAAACATAGGGCAGGCCGCTCTCCTCCGACTTCGCGGGATATCCCATCTCCGCGCCGTCAGTCACGTAGACTTCCTCAACATCGTCGCCGATCAGCAAGTCATAGGCCTGGCCTTCAATAAAATCGGATGTCCGCTCGGTCTCGGCGCGCACGAGAGGCAGCGAAAGGTCCGCGATTTCCACGACTTTCATCCCGCTGCGGTATTTTTCATTTTCCTTCGCGTTGTAGGCAAAGACAATCTTCCCGTCGAAAGGCGCGCGGATTTCATAGCGTCCGCGTTCCTCGAGAAGCTCCTTAATCCGCCGGTTGTCAAATTCCAGGGAGTCCGTGAGAAGCACCCGGCGCGCCTGATAATCCCGCTCCGCGCGCTCCGTCGCTTTCACGCGCTCTGCCCAGGAATAATAAGAGAAATTGATGTCGTTTTTCTGCTTCTGGATCTCGTAGCGCTGATCCAGCACGGAAAGGTCTTTTTCCGTCTCCGCGACCTTTTCCTGAAGTTCCTGAAGCTTTTCATCAAGATCCCCGGTATCGAGCCGCGCGAGAAGCTGACCCTCAGCGACACTGTCGCCCTTCTTTACGAGGACCTCCCTGAAAACCGTATCCCTGTTGTTGGATGCCGGGAATTTCAGCACTTCGTCCCGCACCGGAACCACGTTCGCTTCGACGCTCCTCGTAACCGCGACCCGGCTCCGTTCCGCTTTCACACTGCTGTAGCTGACCGTGTCCGGATCCCGCATCGCGCGCTCCGCGCGGATTTCCTCCTCCGGGAGGGAACAGGCGGAAAGGAACAGCAGAAACAGACAGGCAAGAAACAGGCCTGTCAGAAGTCGATTCGGTTTTACGGCGATATTTCGGAACATGTTACGGGTCATTCCTTTCCGATGCATATGGCTTTCAGTCATCCCGGATAAACGACATGCCATATAGCCTTCCGTCATTTCCTACTCTCCGACGAAAGGTGTTACCCTCAGACCGTCGAGGGAGACCGAAAAAACATATTCCCTGCTTTCTCCCTGTATGCTGCTGTAGAAGTCCTTCAGATACAGACTCTCTGCCCCGTTCCCGATGACCGAGGTATCCCTCATCAGCCTGCCCTCATACAGGTAGTCTTCCGTATTTTCCGGTTTCAGCACATCCGGCCTGTTCACGGTAAAGCTGCGGATCTGCTTTCCTTCGTAGTCATACAGTTCAAACTGCGTGTCCGGCTCATCGCTGAAAAAGTCCGTCCTGTATATACAAATCAGATCTTCCGTAAACCAGACATCCCAGTTATACTGATTCGGATCGAGTTCAAAATCAAACAGAAGCTTCGGCTCGCTCCCGGTCATTGACTGCACATAAAGCCCCGATCTGTTCGTATTCCGGTCGATCCCATAGAGAAACACTTTCCCTCCGTGCAGTGTATATCTGGAAATGTACAGTCCTTCCCCGTATTCGGCCGAAAACACCGATTCTGTCCTGTCAGCAGTGGATGTATAAAGATAAATGTCGAGACGCGTCGTAAGCGGATAAAACCCGTTCTCTGTTTGTTCCTCCTTTACCATCTTTTCAATGATAAAGAGACCGTCCTCCCGCGGCATCAGGCAGATCTCATACCGGTCGAAACCGGAAATCTTATCCTGAACAACGGTTTTTTCCGGTCTTCCGGAAGTAACGGGACTTCGTTGTACAGTAATGTAGAATTCACTGCCCCGCACATTTCTGCCGTCCGGAACCGATCCGCCGCAGAGCGGCAGATAATAGTCCCCGTCATAAAAACAGTGCTGGCTGTAGTTCATCATATAGTTGGTTTCTGCAGGGAAAAATGTTTCGGGCAAAACGGAACAGACCTCTTCCGCCGCTCCGTCCGGAAGTCTCCTGCCGTATACCGCGGATCCCATGCCGCTGTTCAGGTTTGTCGCATAATACAGCCGGTTTTCTGAAACTGAAACTGCTGTCAGCATGCTGCCCGGCACATAGGCGCTGCAGGAAATCTGCTGATGGCTGCAGTCTGGTTTGCTGCAGAGCGGCGTTATAAGCCCGGAGACGCGGTCCGCGGAAACAATAAACCAGGTCTGCGGAGATGTGGTATGACAGCTTTGAAGAAAAAAGACCGCTTGATCATTTTCCGCAATACCGTTCCAGGTGTTGAATATCTTCGAATCCTGAAGGATCGGCGTTTCCTCTTCGCCTTCCGTTTCAGGCTGAAATATCCTTGTCTCAACGGGATCCGCAGATTCCGGCGTTTTTTCGTTTTCTGACGATTCGAAAATGTCCTGATCGTCGACCAGAAGATTCTCATCCTGAGCCTTTTTGCAGGCAGCCAGGTTCAGAAGCCCGAGAAGCAGCGTGAAGAGACAAAATATCCGTAAGAAAAACTGTTTCATCTTATCTTTTCTGATGCAGACATTCTTCATCTTCTGCATCCTCCTCTCACTGTAGATACCGTCGTTCTGCAGCAGAAGGATTCACTGTTTAAAATGTTTCAGAAAACTTTTCGGTCACCCCGACCGGAAATATCCGCAGGTCCTTATTCCTCCGCAAAAGGCAGCACCCGCAGGCCGTCCAGTGATACCGCATAAGCTGCAGTAAACCGCAGTCCGGTCTGCCAGTTCGTATAGGTATCCATGCAGTACAGATAATAGCTGTCCGCTCCCATGATCCATGTTCTCATATTAAGCCGGCCGTCAATAACATAATCATCCGGATTCTCCGGCTTCAGGGCCTCCGGTTTCCCGATTGTGAAACTCCGGATCTTTTTCCCTTCGTAATCATAAACTTCAATCGCATAAGCCGGTTCCGGATCGGAACTGTCCCATCTGATGCAGAGAATGCCCTCTTTTATAAACCTTAAATCATAGTAGTTGAATTCCGACCGTTCCTTTTCAATGAGCAGGGTCGATTCCCCGCTTGCCGGATCCTGGACATAAAGCCGGGTACTTTTGTCCTCCACGCCAAGTGTCTCATAATACAGCTTTCCGCCCATCAGATTCAGGTTCTGTATTCTCTGTCCTTCCGGATATTCTCCCGTAAAGACAATCTCATAGGAATCGGTCTCAGGATTTATCAGATAGACGAAAATCATGCTCCCCAGAGTATGCAGATAACTCCCGAGCTCTTTATCATTCAGGATCTCATCCTTATA
>CACYBV010000227.1 GCA_902772745.1 uncultured Eubacteriales bacterium | reverse complement strand
GGGAAGGCCGGAGCCTTTGACCTCCGGAAGGAAGAAGCCCTGCATTCTGGTGTAGCAGGTAGCGGCCGTAGCGGGAACGCGGTAAGCGCGGTCGACGAAGGACGCAAGCTTTTTGTGGATTGCGTAGCCTTCGGCTGTAAGGTAATAATAGTTTTTATAGTCGGGATAGAAATATTTCAGTTCATCGCAAACAAGCCGGATCGAGATATCGATGCGGCTGTTTTCATAGCGGAGGCGGATGTCATCGGAAAAAACATAGTCGATCGGCCGCGGAAAGGAAAAGGGGAAGTCAAGAGAGGCATTCAGGGTGCTCCCATCCTTTGAAAGGCCGGATTCTGTGATGACAAAGTCGGAGGACAGTGCATCCTGATAAGTGAGCGCAGGAAGAATTGCGGGCATGCCTTTAATATCTTCTTCATTGTGCAGAAGGAGGAAGCGCTCTGCCTTCTTGTCGTGTGTGCGGGTGTAGTCTTCATAGACCGAGATGAGCTCGCCGCCGGTGAAGGGATCGTCACGGCCGATACCGAGGAAAGCTTCGACGGTCTTCTGGCGGTAATTCGGGAGCGGCAGTAAGGAACGCTTTTTTCGGAGCTGTTTCAGGATGTCGAAACTCCGCATCCCGCGGAGCGGAGAATGCAGACGGTACTGCTGCGCAAGAGCCTCAATGAAGCGGATATCGAAGGTTTCCCCGTTAAAAGAGACCAGCGTGTCGTAGTCTTTCGCGAATTCAAAAAAAGCGCGGAGCACCTGCTGCTCGTCGGAAAGGGATTCGCAGAACCACTGACGGAGCGTAAAGCCTTCCGGGCCCCGGGCGACGGCGCCGATGAGGTAGAGGCCCGAACTGTATGCCGAAAGGCCGGTCGTCTCGATATCGAAAAAAAGGAGACGATCCGGCGAGCCGATCCGCGACAGATCATAATGACTTTCAGTCTGAAAGGTTTTTCGGATGCTGATCATGGCTGGATTATAGCATTATTTCGGCGGGCTGACAACAGGAAAGCCGGAAAAAGGTCCTTGTGAAAAGAGAACATATGTGCTATTATAGAAATGACGCGAAGCATTCGGCCATAAAATGCTTCCCGTCAGGCCCGTATTGAAATTGAATCGGAGGATTAGGCGGATGATCGCGTTTGTGAAGGGAACCGTCCTGGAGATCAGAGACGGGAAAGTGATCGTGGACTGCGGACCGATCGGTTATGAAATCAATGTGCCCCAGTCGGTCGCGGGATCGGTTCGGATCGGGGCGGAAACGCTTTTGTATACTTACCTGAATGTCCGGGAGGACGAAATGAGCCTCTTCGGCTTTTCGGACCGCGACAGCCTGGAGATGTTCCGGCTGCTTATCACCATCAGCGGCATCGGCCCGAAAGGCGCGCTCGGCGTGCTTTCCGTCATGTCCGTGCAGGACCTTCGTTTTGCCGTCCTTGCGGGAGACGCAAAGGCGATTTCAAGGGCACCGGGGATCGGCGCCAAAACAGCCCAGCGGATTGTCATGGAACTCAAGGACAAGGTTGATATCGGAGAGGCCTTCGGGGACACCGCATCCGGCTCCGGTGCGGCTTCCGCGCTTTCGGATACGGATTCCTCCGCAAAAAATGACGCGGTCATTGCACTGACAGAACTCGGATTCAGTTCCTCCGATGCGCTCCGCGCCGTTTCAAAACTGGACGTAAGCGGAAAATCCGCAAATCAGATTCTGAAGGAAGCGCTCCGTGCGCTCGGAAGATAAAGAGGACAGTATGAACCGCAGAATTATCACTACGGAAGAAATGATCGAGGACATTCCGGTCGAGAACAGCTTAAGGCCGCAGAAACTGCGGCAGTACATCGGACAGGAACGCCTCAAGGAAACGCTGAAAATCTATATCGACGCCGCAAAGGAACGCCGCGAAGCGCTGGACCATGTGCTTCTCTATGGGCCTCCGGGCCTCGGAAAGACGACGCTCGCCGGCATCATCGCAAATGAAATGGGTACGAACATGAAGATCACCTCAGGCCCCGCGATCGAAAAACCCGGCGAGCTTGCGGCGATCCTCAATAACCTGCAGGAAAACGACGTGCTGTTCATCGACGAAATTCACCGGCTGAACCGCCAGGTCGAGGAAGTGCTGTATCCGGCAATGGAGGATTTCGCGATCGACATCGTGATCGGGAAAGGCCCGACCGCGCGGTCAATCCGTCTTGATCTGCCGCATTTCACCCTGGTCGGCGCGACGACAAGGGCCGGGCTTCTCACGGCGCCTTTACGGGACCGCTTCGGAATTATTCACCGGATGGAATTTTATACGGTGGAGGAACTTCGGGAAATCGTACAGAGAAGTGCGGAAGTTCTGGGCGTACGGATTGATCAGGAGGCTTCTTACGAGCTTGCAAGAAGATCCCGCGGTACGCCGCGTCTTGCGAACCGGTTTTTAAAGCGTGTCCGCGATGTGGCACAGGTCCGGGGAGACGGCAGCATTACGAAGAAAATCACGGACGAAGCGCTGGACATGCTGGATGTCGATAAGCTTGGATTAGACAGCGGCGACCGGAAAATCCTGATGCTGATGATCGAAAAATTCGGCGGCGGACCGGTCGGACTCGATACCCTGTCTGCGGCTTTGTCGGAGGATGCGGGGACACTCGAGGACGTTTACGAACCTTACCTTCTGCAGAACGGCTTCATTGTCCGGACGCCGAAAGGACGGGTTGTTACCGATCACGCTTACGCGCACCTGGGGATTTCTCATGAAGAAAAAGATTGAACTTCTGGCGCCGGCCGGCTCCTTTCAGGTTATGAAAGCCTGCTTTTCGGCCGGCGCGGATGCTGTCTATATGGGACTTTCGCGATTTTCCGCGCGGGCTTTCGCGGAGAATGCGGATAAGGATGATTATGTACAGGCGATCGATTATGCGCATCTTCACGGGAAAAAGCTGTACCTGACGCTGAATACGCTTCTCAAGGAACAGGAGCTTGAAAATGAAGTCCGCCCGCTTCTCCAGCCGCTGTACGAAGCCGGACTGGACGGAATCATCGTCCAGGACCTTGGACTGATGCGGGTTCTTTACAGGAATTTTCCGGATCTTCCGCTTCATGTCAGTACCCAGGCGGCGGTGACGGACCCATACCATGCGAATCTCCTGAAAAAACTCGGCGCGGTGCGCGTTGTCCCGGCGCGGGAGCTTTCTCTTCGGGAAATCCGAAGGATCAGGGAAGAGAGCGGTCTCCAGGTGGAATGCTTTATCCACGGCGCGCTCTGTTATTCGTATTCCGGGCAGTGCCTGTTCAGTTCGCTTGTCGGCGGACGCTCCGGCAACCGCGGCCGCTGCGCACAGAGCTGCCGCATGCCGTATACACTTTTTGATGAGAAAGGGCAGCGCCTCAATAAGAAAGGCGAAGAGTACCTTCTCTCACTCCGGGATCTGAACACGCTCCAGTTCCTTCCCGAACTGTTTTCTGCAGGCGTCGATTCCCTGAAGATCGAAGGCCGCATGAAGAAAGCGGAATACGCGGCCGGCGTAACATCGGTCTATCGTAAATATCTGGATCTTCTGCTGGAAATACACGAAAAGACCGGGGAGGAATCCCCGGAGGAGCTCCGAAAAGCGGGTTATGCCGTCGATCCTGCGGACGAAAAGACGCTTTTTCTTTTGTTTAACCGGAACGGATTCACCGACGGATATCTGAGGCGCCATAACGGAAGAGAGATGCTGAGCCTCAGGGAACCGGCTTTCAGGGAAGAACCGCAGGTACTGACGGAGACAATCCGAAGGAATTATATCGATACGCCGCACAGAAGCCCGGCCCGCCTGAATTACCGTTTTGAAGAGGGAAAACCGGGGATGCTTCGGATCAGCACCGTGCTCGACGGCCGGCATTTTTTCTGTGAAGTCTTTTCCGATTTTATCGCCGAGCGCGCAGGTTCACGCCCGGCTCAAAAAGAGGACGCAGAGAAGCAGCTCCTCCGGCTCGGAGACAGTGATTTCGCCGCAGAATCGATCGAAGGCGTCATCGAGGGCAGTCTGTTCCTCCCTGTTTCTGCGCTGAATGCGCTCCGAAGAAAGGCCGTATCGGCGCTGAATGAAAAGATCCTGCTGTCTTACCGGCGGAAGACGCAGAAGCCCGGGATAAAACCGCAGGAACAGCTTCGGGAAAAACCGCTTCGGTATCCGGCTTACGGTTACGCGCCGCAGGCGGATGAATCCGGGAAAACGTTTTCCGTACGGCTTCAGATTCTTGTTTCGAAAAGACAGCAGCTTTATCCGGCTCTCAGGTCTTCTGCCGACACGATCATTCTGGAATCGACATTTTCCGAAGCGGAAGAGTATGAGGAAATCGCGGAAAATATCCGGGCGCACGGGAAAAAAGCCTTTCTGGCGCTTCCGCCTGTTTTCCGCAAAGAGATGCAGGACTGGCTCAACAGAAACCGCGAACCCATCCGGAATGCCGGTTTTGACGGTTTCCTGATAAGAAGCCTCGGAGAACTTTCCTGGCTTGATGAAAATGCATTCCCGGGCCGGAGAACCGCGGACCACAGCCTCTATGCAATGAATCACGAAACGCAGGAATTCCTCCGCGAATGCGGCTTTTCCCGCCTCACGGTTCCGCTGGAACTGTCGGAACCCGAGATCCGGAACATGGATTTTTCCGGTGACACAATACTCCTTTACGGATACCTTCCGATGATGCTGAGCGCAAACTGCCTTCTTAGGACCGCTTCGGGCTGCGACAGGAAAAACCGTACGCTCATGCTTTCAGACCGGATGGGAAACCGACTTCCTGCGGAATGTATCTGCCGTTACTGCCTGAACCGGATCCTGAATGCGGTACCGCTTTCGCTTCTTTCGCTGGCCCCGGATGTCCGAAAACTCGGAATCCCCGAAGGACGGCTTGATTTTACCGTTGAAAGCGAAGAGGAAACAGGGAAGCTGATACGCGCGTTCGAACGGGCATACATTTCCGGTGAAAAAACGGAAGAACTGCCCTTATTTACGCGGGGACATTTCCGCAGAAAGGTTGACTGATATTAAATTGTTTGGTATAATAAACCGATTATCGGGGTCAGAAGGTTTCCGCAGTGCGGGAAAGATGCATAACCCCGGCTCTTTTCGCGAGAAAGGGAGAGCGCATGAGACAGTTCCTGAAATCCCACAAACTTGATTATGTCAGTTACGACGTCCGCGGACCGGTCCTTGAAGAAGCGGAAAAGATGGAAGCGCAGGGCATAAGGATCCTGAAGCTGAACATCGGAAACCCCGCGCCTTTCGGCCTGATGGCGCCTGAAGAAATCATCCAGGATATGATCCGGAACATTCCGGACGCCGAAGGCTACAGCAATTCAAAGGGTATTTTCGCTGCGAGGAAGGCCATCATGCAGTATCATCAGCTGAAAGGCCTCCCGAATCTTGACGTGGATCATATTTACACCGGAAACGGCGTGTCGGAAATGATTTCGATGTCCATGCAGGGCCTTCTGGATAACGGCGACGAAGTTTTGGTGCCTTCGCCGGATTATCCTTTGTGGACAGCCTGCGTGACGCTTTCCGGCGGAACCGCGGTGCATTACCGCTGCGACGAGCAGGCGGACTGGTATCCGGATCTTCAGGACATCCGGTCGAAGATCACGGACCGCACCAAGGCGATTGTCATCATCAACCCCAACAACCCGACCGGTGCGGTTTATCCGACTCCGCTGCTTGAGGAAATTGTCGAGGTCGCCCGCGAACACGAGCTGATCATTTTCTCGGACGAGATTTACGACCGCCTGGTGATGGACGGCATCCGGCATACCTCCATCGCCTCCCTTGCGCCGGACCTTCTCTGTGTCACCTTGAACGGCCTCTCGAAATCCCACAGAATCGCGGGTTTCCGCGTCGGCTGGATGGTGCTTTCCGGAAGAAAGGATCACGCAAAGGGCTATATCGAAGGCCTGAACATGTTAAGCTCCATGCGGCTGTGCAGCAACGTGCCTTCCCAGATGATCATCCAGACCGCAATCGGCGGTACGCAGAGCGCGGACCAGCTGATCCTTCCGGGCGGGAGAATTTATGAGCAGCGTGAATGCATCGACCGGCTTGTCAACGATATCCCGGGCCTTTCCGAGGTGCGGCCCCACGGCGCATTCTATACCTTCCCGCGGCTGGACATTAAGAAATTCAATATCACGGACGACGAGAAATTCTGCATTGACCTGCTGCATGAAAAGCGGGTGCTTCTCGTGCCCGGAAAAGGCTTCCACTGGGAAGAACCGGATCATTTCCGGATCGTCTATCTCCCGCGGGTGGAAGTCCTGCAGGAAGCAATGCAGAAAATGGCGGAATTCCTGGACGGATACCGCCAGCACTGAACAGGTACAATCAGAAAAAAGGACGGACTGAAAACTTCATGAAGGGACTGAGTGAGGAAGAGGTTCAAAAAAGAATAGAACTCGGGCAGGTGAACGAGGTTCGCGACCAGAATACAAAGTCGTATGCGGCCATCATTCTCGGGAATACAATGACTTTCTTCAACCTGCTGAACGTCATATTTTTCGTCGGGCTGTTGCTTGTCGGATCCTACAAGAACACCACGTTCATGTTTGTCATCCTGATCAATACCGGCATCGGTATTTTCCAGGAAATCCGTACGAAAATCACCCTGGACAGGCTGTCGATCCTGAATCAGAGCCGAACGAACGCATTTCGTTCCGGAGCCTGGAAGGAGATTCCTGTCAATGAGATTGTTCTGGATGACATGCTTTACCTCAAGCAGGGCGACCAGATTCCCTGCGACTGCGAGATCCTTGAAGGCGCGATCGAAGTCAATGAATCGCTTCTTACGGGCGAGTCCGATACGGTGTCGAAAAAGCCCGGACAGGAGCTCTTGTCCGGCTCCTTCATCACTTCGGGAACCGCATGGGTCCGGGCGATCCGGGTCGGGAACAGCAGCTATGCCGCCAAGATCACCGGCGAGGCCAAGAAAAACCGCGTCCGAAAGTCCGGCCTTCGGGATACGCTGAACCGGATCCTGAAAATCGTCAGTTTTGCGATTATTCCCCTGTGCGGACTTCTTTTTGCAAAGATGTATTTCTGGAACGGGTATTCCCTCCGGGAAACCATGGAAATGACTGCGGCATCCGGCGTCGGAATGATCCCGGAGGGCCTGGTGCTTCTGACATCCGTTTCCCTGACCCTCGGGGTGCTGAAACTCGCTCAGAAGCGCACGATCGTCCAGGATCTCTACTGCATCGAAACCCTTGCGCGCGTCGATGTTCTCTGTCTGGACAAAACCGGAACGCTTACGGAAGGGCGGCTGAATGTCGAACAGATCATAGACATGTCGGAGAATGATGAGCTGAGGACAGCGATGCAGCAGCTTTTGTTCTCGGCACGGAATAAAAACGCGACCACGACCGCGCTTGCCATGTATTTCGGCGCGCCGGTCAACAGTGCATGGACTTTGGAAAAAGAAATTCCGTTTTCATCGGAGCGCAAATACTCCGGCGCCGTTTTTTCCGAACACGGAAGCTATTATATCGGTGCGGTCCAGTTCCTGTTTCCTTCCGATGCGGAGCTTATTGAGAAAGCGCATGAATTTGCTGCCCAGGGATTCCGTGTTATTGTCGCTGCGAAAAGCGACAAACCCTTTTCCGGCGCTGTGGACCCGGCGGATTTGACGCCTCTTGGGTTTATGCTGCTTACGGATGTGATCCGCAAAGACTGTGAAAATACGATGCGTTATTTCGCGGAGCAGAACGTCACGCTGAAGGTGATCTCCGGCGACGATCCGGTAACGGTCTCGAAAATCGCCGCGCAGTGCGGACTTCAGGGCGCGGATAATTATCTCGACGCTTCCACGATTACGGAAAGCTCGGATCTTCCGGAACTGATGGATACCTATACGGTGTTCGGAAGAGTCCGGCCGGATCAGAAGAAGCTGATGGTTGCAGCGCTTCAGGAACGGGGCCATAAAGTCGCAATGACCGGAGACGGCGTCAACGACGTGCTCGCGTTCAAGCAGGCGGACTGCTCCATCGCGATGGCGACAGGCTCGGATGCCGCGAAACATACCGCGGACATTGTGCTCCTGGATTCCAATTTCAGCTCAATGCCGGATGTTGTAAAGCAGGGCCGCCGCGTTATCAACAATATCTGCAATGCGTCGACGATGTATCTCATCAAGACGATGTTCTCGATTGTCCTGACCTTCCTTACGGTTGTGGCGGGCATCAGCTATCCGGTGGAGTCG
>CACYBV010000226.1 GCA_902772745.1 uncultured Eubacteriales bacterium | reverse complement strand
GAAGCTTGTCGGGAAGAGCAAAGAGGATCCGGACCGGCTTCCATTTGTTATTTTTTCCGATAACAAACGTTACTGGAGCGTATTCGAACCGGTGGTCCGCGAGCTTTGTGCCCGCGGATTTCGGATGCTGTACCTTACGGGGTCCGAAGACGATCCGGTTTTTTCCTGTGAAATCGAAGGGCTGAAAGCGGAGTTTGCCGGCGCCGGCAACAAAATGTTTGCGCGTCTCAACAACATCAATGCGGATATCGTGCTTTCAACGACGCCGGGACTCGAGGTGTATCAGTGGAAACGTGCGCCCAAGGTGAAATGGTATGTCCACATCCCGCATGCAGCGAGTGAAATCTGTCTGTACCGGATGTTCGGCATCGATTACTACGATGCGATCCTGCTGTCCGGACAGTATCAGAAAGACGATGTCCGGGCGCTCGAGCAGCTCAGGAATCTTCCGGAAAAAGAGATCGAATTCATCGGCATTCCCTATATGGATGTGATGATGAAGAAAAGCGAATCGGTCGAGGTCCCGCCTTCCGTCGGGCGAACCGTGCTTCTTGCGCCTTCCTGGGGCGAAAGCGCGATCCTGGCCGTCTACGGCGGAAAGATTATCGATACGCTCCTTGAGACCGGTTACCATGTGATTATCCGTCCGCATCCGCAGTCCTTTACTGCGGAGAAAGAGCGGATGGAAAAACTGATGAAGGAATATCCGAACTCCGACCGGCTGGAGTGGAACCGGGATCTTGACAATTCGGCAGTGCTGAAACGTTCGGACATTATGGTATCCGATTTTTCCGGCGTAATCTTTGAATTTGCCCTGATCTACAACAAGCCCGTGATTTATACCGATCCGGACTTCGACCTGTCGCCGTACGATGCATGGTGGCTCAACCGTCCTTTATGGACAACTTCAGCCCTGCCGCGGCTTGGCCAGCGTCTCACGGAAGAAAATATGCCCCATTTACGGGAACTGATAGACGAATGCCTGACGGATACCCGTTTTCAGGAGGGCAGGAAAGAAGTGATGGCCGAGACCTGGATGTATCAGGGGGAAGGCGCGAAGCGCGCTGCGGATTACCTTGCGGGCAAATACAAAGAACTGGTGCAGAAAGAAGGTGATGGGAAATGACATTTTGGGCAATGCTCAGAACATTAATCATAGAACCGCTGAAGCTGGTGTTTGAAGTCATTTTCCAGCTGGTTTACGCACCGGTCCGGAATCCGGGAGTCTGCATCATCGCACTCAGCCTCGTAATGAACATCCTTGTGCTCCCGCTATACAGACGCGCCGACGCGATGCAGGAAGAGGCACGTGACCGTGAAAACGCCCTTGCGCCGGGAGTGAAGCACATCAAGAAAACCTTTTCCGGCAATGAGCGGATGATGATGCTCCAGACATACTATAAGCAGAGTCATTATTCACCGCTGAGCGCTTTCCGCGGCTCCGTTTCGCTTCTTCTGGAGATTCCGTTCTTTATGGCGGCATATCAGTTCCTGTCAAACCTGCCGCTTCTGGAGGGGACTTCCTTCGGGCCGATCAAAAACCTCGGCGCTCCGGATCAGCTGCTTCATATCGGATCGCTCTTTGTAAATGTTCTGCCGATCCTGATGACGCTCATCAATTTTGCTTCGGCAGCCATCTATCTTCGGGGATTCCCGCTCAAAACCAAACTCCGCACTTATGCCATAGCGGTGGCGTTTCTGGTGCTCCTGTACAAGTCGCCGGCGGGCCTTGTGTTCTACTGGACACTGAATAATGTGTTCTCCCTGTTCAAGAACCTTATCCATTATCTCATCGTTCCCGGTGTGAAAAAGCACAGGGAAAAGAGAGCTGCGGAAAGAGGCGAGATCCAGAGATCACCCGCAGCAGAGCTGAAAGCTGCAAAACGTGCGGAAAAAGCCGCAAAAAAGAAAGAGAAAAGAGAGAACAGGAAAGCGCCCGTACCGGACCGGAGACTGTTTATCCTGACGGAGGTTTTCCTGACGATTCTCGTCGGCGCTTTTATCCCCTCGGTATACCTTGCGGCTTCTCCGCTGGAATATGTGAATATCAGCTATTATTATAACCCGATCTGGTACAATATCAGCGCATTTATCCTTGCGGCGGGTTTCTTCCTTCTGTGGTTCGGCGTGTTTTACTGGCTCGCCAGTCCGAAGGGCAAGGTGATCTTTGAGCGGGTCATGGCAGCTCTTTCGGTCGTCGGAGTAGTGAACTACATGTTCTTCGGGACGAAGCTGGGCGTTGTCTCCTCCGCGCTCAAGTTTGAAGGCGGCGTGGGATTCGAAACCATGGAGCGCATTGTGAACGGGATCGTCATCGTGGGAATCATTGCGATTATGCTGACCCTCGTCTGGAAATTCCCGAAAATCATCAAGTTCGTTTTTGCCGTCGGAATCGCGGCGCTTCTCGTCATGAGCGTGATCAATACGGGGAAGACCAGAACCACCCTGAAAGGCCTGCAGCAGGGAGCAAAGAACGACGCGGAGGAGGAACGGACAGCCGAGCTTCATCTTACCCGTACGGGGAAAAATGTCGTGGTGCTCTTTCTGGACCGCGCCATCGGTGAATATGTCCCGGTTTACCTGAAGGAAAATCCGGACTTTGCGAAAATTTTCGACGGCTTTACATGGTATTCCAATACGATTTCCTACGGCGGGCATACCAACCTCGCGGCGCCTGCGCTTCTGGGAGGTTATGAATACACGCCGGTCGAAATCAACCGCCGGGATACCGAGAAACTGAAAGTCAAACACAACGAAGCGCTTCTTACGATTCCGCTTATTTTCCAGGAAAACGGGTACGAGATCACGGTCTGCGATCCGCCGTATGCGAATTACTCCTGGATTTCGGACCTTTCGCTCTATGATGATTATCCCGGTATCAATGCATTTATCACGAAGGGCACTTTCGGAACGGAGTATGAACAGGGAGAGGTTACGAAGAACAATCTCAGGAATTTCTTTGTTTTCTCGCTGATGAAGACACTTTCCCTGGAGCTGCAGCCGGGACTCTATGACGGCGGAAACTACCTGATCGCAGGCGGCGCATCCGGCAATTCCTCACAGTTCGGCACAGGCATCTCCAAATCGCGCGGTTTCGACCAGGATTTCATGGATTCCTATAAAGTGCTGGAGAATCTTGTTAATATCACCGAAATCCAGGATGAGGGCAAAAACCAGTACCTGTTCTTCTATAATGACGCGACCCATGAACCGATGATCGTCAAGGAACCGGAGTATGTTCCGGATGAGATCGTCGACAATACCGAATATGATGAAGGGCATATGGACCGTTTCACCGTTGACGGAAAAGAACTGCGTTTCGATACCCGCCAGCAGATCAGCCATTACGAATCCGATATGGCCTGCCTTCTCCAGGTCGGGAAATGGTTCGACTATCTGAGGGAAAACGGAGTCTACGACAATACGCGCATCATTATCGTTTCCGACCACGGCTATTATGTCGGGCACGATGAGAACCGGGTATTCAAGCGCAAAAACAGGACCGTTGATACGACGGGTTATTATCCGCTGTTCATGGTGAAGGATTTCAATGAGACAGGTTTTCATATTTCAGATGAATTCATGACCAACGCGGATACCGCATACCTCTCGGTGCAGGGACTCATAGACAATCCGAAAAACCCGTTCACAGGGAAGGAAATCTCGATGGATGAGAAAACCGCGCACGACCAGTTTATCATCACGACGAAAAAATACCAGACCAGGGCCAATGACAAGACTTTCCCCGAATCCGGATGGGCGGTTATCAGCAGTGATATCAACAACCGCGAGGACTGGGAGTTTATCGATGAAGACATCATCCTGAAAGAACACGAAATACCGGAGGAGTAATGTGCTGACAGGCTGCAATGCCTGCCGCATCCCTCCCCGGCGCAAGCAAGGCTTGCGTGACATTTCCGGAAAACATGATATACTCTGTATCATGAGAGGAGACGAACGATGATCGATTTTGTCCAGGTCGGAAAGAAAATCCAGGAAGAACGGCTTCGCCGGGGACTTTCACAGGATGCTTTGTCCGAAGATCTCTGCGTGACGCGTCAGGCGCTGTCCCGCTGGGAAAACGGTCTTTCCGCCCCCTCCATTGATACCCTGATCACTTTATCCAGAATATTCGGAATCACTTTCGAAGAGATCCTGTGTCTCGACGAAAGCCCGGATCTCGATCCCGACAATAGCTTTGCCGGACATGACCGGGACTTTATCGTTCAGGGCATCATAGAGGGAAGAATCAGGACCGACATCGAGGATGTCTTTTACCAGTTTTCACCGAGCGAACGCATGCGCGTGCTGATCGCAATAAAGGAAGGCCGGATGAATTACCCGGTATCCGAGGATCTCATGGCGGTGCTCAGCCCGGGCGAGCGAAAATTCATGAACGGAGGTATGTATCATGTGCAGCGAAGAGAACAAAGACCGGTTTGAGGAAATCAAAGAAGAGATTAAGGAAGCCGCTGAAAACCTGGCGGAGGCCGTAAAGGAAAAAGCGGAAGAGTGGAAGGAAAAAGCAGAGGAGTTCTGCGAGAAGGCCGAAGAAGCAGAGGATATCAGCGATCTTAGGTCTGAGGAAGGCTGCGGCGAGTCCTGCGAATGCGGCAAAGACGCCGCCGAAGAGAAGCCCTGCGGGGATGAGGCCTGCAAATTCAATACAGAAGGCGAAGATACGGACAACGCCGGGAAGAAGGAAGGGCGTTTCTTCCGCCGCACTGAGAAAGGTTTCGAAGTCGATACGAACGAGATCGAGGAAGCGTTCCGCGCCTTCGGCGAGAAGATCAGCGAGGCGATGAACAGCGTCGGCCGCGGCGTCCAGAATTCCTATAACGCCGCGCAGGACCGCGCAAACCAGAAGCGGAAAGCCGATAAACTCGCGAAGATGCTGCCCTTCATGGAGGAAGAAGAGATCCATGAAATCGCAGAGAAAGTGATCGCAGGCGATGAGGAATTCAGAACGCTCGACATCACTTCCCTGATGCCCTTCATGAGCAGGGAGGACTGCGGTGTGCTGTTTGAAAAATCTCTTGCGGCGAACGACGAGAACCCCGGTGTGGACGGAAAGCTCTACCTGAAATGTGTGCCTTTTGTAGGAGAAGAGGCGCTCTCGAAGCTTGTCGACCGATATGTGGAAGGCGGATATGAGAACATTAAGATGGACAACATCTATCCGTATCTGAGTTCTGCAGATGTGAAGAGAATCTTCTACTATGAACTGAAAAAGTAAAAAAACCGGAACAGACGGAACCCCGGGGGCCTGGCCCCCGGGGTTCCTTTTTTCACTTGAAGCGCGTCTGGAAGATCCGGGAAGGTGTCGCGCCTAGTCGGCGCGATTCCAAGCACCAGTTCTTTGTAATCGTACATACTGTTCTCCTTTGTATGTATTTGCCCTTTCTGACCACATGCTCCTTCCTGAAAACCGGGCAGAATTTTCGGAAGGCTTTGTTAGGGCCAATATACCACAGTCTTCTGGAATTTCAAGCAAAAAAGAAACCTTCGAAAACTTTCCGCGCTTACGCATTGAAACGCCGGGTAATATTTGTTATAATCGACTGAGGCGGGCCGCTGTCTTATGGAGGCGCCTGAAATGAGGAGGGAATAGAATGAAGTTTGATTTTACGACAGTCTGGGACCGCAGGGGAAAGGATTCGATCGCGGTAGACGGCTTCGGCGGCTGGTTTGGCCCGACCGAAGAAGCAAAAAAGAAAAACGAGGAGCTGAAGGCGCAGGGCGGCGGTTTTGATGTGCTGCCGATGTGGGTAGCCGACATGAATTTTGCGACCTGCCCGGCGATCACAGAGGAGCTTCAGACACGCGCGGAGCATCCGCTCTTCGGTTACTACGGAACGCCGGATCTTTACTATCAGCGGATCATCGACTGGCAGCAGGAGAGAAACGGCGTCGAAGGCCTCGAGAAGAAGCATATCGCCTATGAAAACGGGGTGCTCGGCGGCGTCGTGACGGCGCTCAACGTCCTCCTCAGCAAGGGCGACAAGGTGCTCCTGCACAGCCCGACCTATGTCGGCTTCACCGGCTGCATCGAAAACAACGGCTGGAAAATCGTGCACAGTCCGCTTTACAAGGATGAACAGAACATCTGGCGCATGGATTACGAGGACATGGAGAAGAAAATCGTCGACGAGAAGATCCACGCCTGCGTCTTCTGCTCACCGCACAATCCCTGCGGAAGAGTCTGGGAGCGGGAAGAACTCGAACGGATGATGGAGATTTTCGAACGGCATCAGGTCTTTGTTATTTCCGACGAGATCTGGTCCGACATTATCCTGAACGGTCATAAGCATATCCCGACCCAGTCGGTTTCCGAATATGCGCGCCTTCATACGATCGCGGAATACGCGCCGACGAAGACCTTCAATCTCGCGGGGCTTCAGGGATCCTATCATATCTGCTACAACGAATGGCTCTCGGACCGTCTGGCGAAGGAAAGTTCGCTTTCTCACTATAATGCGATGAATGTATTCTCGATGCACGCGCTCCTCGGGGCTTATTCGGACACCGGAAAGGCCTGGGTCGACGAGCTTCGCGAAGTGCTGTCTGAGAACATCAATTACGCCTGCGATTTCATCCGAGATCATTTCCCGGGTGTAGCGTGTGCGAAAGCGGAAGGAACCTATATGCTGTACCTGGACTGCAGCGGCTGGTGTGAAAAGAAGGGCATTACGATCGACACACTCCTGCAGCAGGGCTGGGATGTTTATGTCGCCTGGCAGGACGGCCGCGGCTTCCACGGCCCGAATTCGATCCGGCTGAACCTCGCGCTCCCGACTTTAAGGGTAAAAGAGGCCTTTGAGCGGCTCGGGAAGTATGTGTTTGTATAAATGACCGCTGTCATTTCCGGCCGCGGCGCCTTATAAAAAGAGGGGGAATTCCAGATTCCCTGCCCGTCCGGAATGATGAAAAGGAGTTTCCACATGAAACCAGTCCGCGCGAAAGATGTGATCATCCGTGTTTCTCTGTTCTGCTTTATACTGCCTTTTTTGTGCAGCCTGATTTTTGCGTCCGTCCTGTATACCGGGAAGATCCCCGGAGCTGCGCTGCTTCCGCTCACTCCGGTCCTGATGATGATCATATATTTTATCGCCCATAAAAAACTCATCCCGGCCGTCGCATGGGTAAACGGCTGGATTCTTGTAATCCTGGTTGCGGTGCTCAGCCTGACGATGTTCCTCTCAATGGGGGCGCTCAACGGGATGACTTCTCTTACGGGCCTCATGTCGGTTCCGCTGTACCTGGGCCTCCTCCTGATGCTCCAGATAGACAGATACAGTATGGCGTATCTCATGATCATCATCTGCGCGTTTACGGCCTTTGTCTCATCGGTTCTCCTGCAGGAGGAAACGCGGAAGCGCGGCGCGAAGATCCTGAAGTTTGCTGCGGCATTTACGCTTGTTACGGTGCTCCTCGGAGGCCTTGACATCTATATGTATCAGCACCGTGCCATGGGAGTCGGATTTTCTCCGCTGCATGGCTGGTCCGACAGGGACTATGAGTACTACGCTGTCAGCAGTGAGACATCGCTCCTTCCGGCGCCCGGCCATACGGCTTCTTTCACCATCGAGGACCCGGATGAGATGCCTGTGATGGGCGGGGAGTCCTGTTATCCGATGTATGCCGCAGTCGCGAAGGCGGTTTATAAAGATATCGACATCATAGAAAGAGAGTATGCTGCAGCCGCGGAAGCCGAACCGGAAAGCCGGAATCACGGCAGGATCGTCACGGTTTCCGACAGTGCGGCGGCTTTCAGCCGTCTGATCGGCGGCGATGGTTCAGAGGGCGGGCGGATCGATCTCTATTTCGGGCTGAGACCTTCTTCGGAGCAGCTGAATGAAGCAAAATCCAATCAGGCGGATCTTCGGATCACCCCGATCGGCCGGGAAGCCATCGTTTTCTTTGTCGATCCGGATAATCCGGTGACAGACCTTTCGTCGGAGGAGATCCGGAAAATATACCGCGGTGATATCAAAAACTGGTCGGAACTCGGCGGGAAGAAACAGAAGCTGATTGCTTACATGGGTCCGGAAAATGCCGCTTCCGAGGCAATGCTGCAGATATTTATGGGCGAAGAGGACTCGGAGGAAGCGAAGGATTACGAACCGGTCGATTCCATGGAAAAGCTGCTTAATCATGTCGCGCAGAACAGTGCGGTGGGCGACGACGGGTTTTCCTTCGGATATCTCAACGCGGAACTGACCGGAGCGGACAACGTCCGGCTTCTCTCGATTGACGGCGTGGAGCCGACCCCTGAGAACATTGAAAACGGCAGCTATCCGCTGAGCGTCGACCTCTGCCTGATAACAAGAGCTGACAGCGAAAACCCGAATGTGCAGAAGATGATTGATTTCTGCCTTTCGGAGGAGGGACAGGAACTGATCGGAAAGAGCGGATACGCCGGAATTGCGAAAAAAACGAATGAACAGGAGAAAGCAAGGTGAACGGAATCAATAAGGACCGTATTGAAACACTGTATGAGTCACGTTTTCTGAACTGCTATGATCTGCAGTATTCAGAAGGAAAGCATTACTACGCCGCATCCCGGCGGGATAAAAAGAATCTTGTCGTGAAAAAGACTGATGCCGAAGTGAAGGAAATGCTTCCGGATGCCGTCACGATCGCTGTCGTGCTGCATTGTCCGGGGGAGGAGCCGCGCCTCCTGATGAATTATGAGTACCGTTATCCAATCGGGCAGTACCTGCTGAGTCCGATCGCGGGACTTCTCGATCCGGAAGACCGGGATGACCCGGATCCCCTGGTGAGCGCCGCAATCCGGGAGATCAAAGAAGAGAGCGGACTGACGGTCAAAGATAGCGACAAAGTGTATGTGCTGAATCCCTGCGCTTTTTCCACGCCCGGCATGACAGATGAAAGCAATGCCTTTCTGTGTGCGGAGATCACGCTCGACAGCACCGACGGGCTGAACCAGAACGGGGCGGTCGGATCGGAAATGTTTGACGGATTCGAGCTTCTCAGCCGGGAACGAGCACGGGAGATTTTCCGGAGCGGCCGGGATGAGCACGGCAATTTCTACTCGCTTGCCGCCTGGATGGTGCTCGGCATTTTCCTGTCGCAGTTCTGATTTAAAAAACCGGTAAATCCTTCCGTTTTTTGCCGGTATATAAGACAAGGGGGGCGGGGATACTGGCCCTTTTCCCAAAGCCGGATTACGTAAAAGAAACATTTCCGTATTTGAGATGAAACGCACTGCTTATTCGTTGAACAGATCTGTATCCCAGGTGGTCCAGCTTCCTTCCCTTCCGGAATGCATTGCGGTTTCCAGGCGCGGACTGTATTCCGAGGGACCGCCGATGCCGAATTCGGTCTGGACATCCCGCATCATCCGGAGATTCATCAGCATAATCAGCTCTACGCCGGTCTGCCGTTCTTCTATCGTGCTGCAGATGTAAAGATCATCACGGATTTTAATCTGATCACAGGGGTTCGTG
>CACYBV010000225.1 GCA_902772745.1 uncultured Eubacteriales bacterium | reverse complement strand
TGCGGATCCGTGAAAATCCGGTCCCGGTGAAGATCCAGGTTATTCGGGTTCAGCCGTTCTTCGCAGGTCCGGATAATCTGTCCGAGTTTATACGCAGTGTTAAGAAAATCCTTCTTGCTTACCTTTTCCGAAAAGATCTTGGACAGGGGAATATATCCTTCCGTCTCACAGAAAAGCACCGTCTTTTTTCCGCTCCGCTTTTTTTGCAGCGGCAGCAGACTGCTGTACTCCGTTCCCAAAGACAGTTCCCCAAACACCCGGTCATTGACATTCTCCGGAAAGACCAGTCTGTTTCTGATGATATAGTCTTTATGCTTTTTCCGAATTGTGATTTTCCCCAACTTATCGCTCCTGTTATGCCTGTGCCAGCCTGTCCGCCCGTTCCCTGGCATTCTGCTGTACTTCTCTGTATCTTTCTCCGGCAAACCGCAGACAGGAAGTATAGTCCTCAAGCTCCCTGCACCATTCCGCAAATGCGGAACCCGCTCCCCGAATCAGTGTCCATCTGTTCCTGAAAACAATATAATCCGCCCCGTTCCAGACCAAAGACAGTGCCAGGATTTCTTCATCCGCACTTTTCATGCAGTTTTTCATCATTCTGAGATATTCTTCTGCGGCATCCGCTGTTTCCCTGAGTTTCATGAGATCGATTTCTATCAGCATTTTCCCTCCGCTTTGCGGCAGCGGCTTTTTCGCCGGTCTGAACCGCTCATAAAAGCTGCTGTCCGATTTCCCTGTTTTCGGTTTCTGTGGTCTCGTATCCTTCACTGACCAGTTCACGCATGAATTCTGTATATTTTCGCATTTCAAGGTATTGTCTCATAAAGCAGCTTTCTTTCGCTCGATAATACTTTCGGCTCAGGCAGTCAGACGCTTCTCCGCTCCAGAAAATCCTGAGACCGGTCACTTTTTTATGAACCTCCCAAAAGCGCTCATGCATGGTTTCATTATATCCGTCGATTCTCTGCGCCGTTGCCCGGACAGCCGCAGCATCAATTAGAAGATCGTCTTTCATGACGGTATCCTCCGTTTATTCTCCCAGGCTGCTCAGAAACGGCAGACTGCGTGACTGTGTAAAAGCCTCTTCCTGCTCCGCCCGGATCCGCGCTGCTTCCGCTGCTCTTCTTCTCTCCTCAAACCAGCACCATACCGCGCCTTCACCGATTTCATTCAGGGAGCGCTGAAAAAGGCGGAGATCTGCGAGCACCGTTTCAATTGCCGACACACATTTTTCCGAACTTATTCCCGAAAAATCCGTCAGGATTCCCGATGCCGCACAGTCAAGCGCCGCAATCACCGCCTGAAGTTCTGCCTTTATTGACTGCAGTTCATTTACCGCTCCGAAATAATCCATGACAGTACCTGCCTTTCCTCAGCTGTTTAAACTCTGCGGGAAACTACCCTGTTCTTCCGGAAATCACGTTTTCACAGAAAATCAGATCCTGTGCAGTGCTCTCCAGATATACGCTGCAGCGTTCCAGCGCACTGCTCCGGCCGATCCCGGGGCCGAAAATCAAAAGTTCGCGCAGTTTCCATATACCGATGTCCCGGGAAAACCCGCTCAGCCGGCTGTAAAGTTCCAAAAGCCTGCGGTTCAGGTCACGAAGCTGACCGGCATAATTCTGCATCAGATCCGTATCCGCATGGATTTTTGCGGAAAGCATCTGTGATGCGGCTTCTGCATGCTGAAAGTCCGTCATTGCATCGGAAAACACGGTATCTCCGCTGTCTGGATTCCGGGGCTCTGTCGTTTTCCCGTTATACCGGTCCGTATTCGCAAAAAGCACTTCTGCCTCGGAGGAAAGGAAACCGGCTGCCCGGCTGGAAACGTCTTCCATAGCATCTGCGCTGTCGATCAGAAGATCCGCGATTTTGGCGGTAACCACAACATCGGTCAGAGTCGTCGTCAGCTGCGGCAGACAGGCCGCCGACAGGAGTAACACTCCGCTGTAGATTCCCGCAGCTCCGAAATCTCCCCATTTTTCTGCCCCGGCCCTGGCAAGATCCCCGATCAGGCCATGTCCTTCCTTCGTCAGAAACAGTGCGGCAAGTAATTCCGGGACACCGTGTGCCACGAGGTCGATATAGTCCGTCCAATCCGCCTCCGCATCCCCGATTGTCTCCGGTTTTTCGCCGCCGTTCATTGCCCGGTCTGTAATTGCCATGAGGGCAAGCGCAGCTCCGTGCAGGTCTTCTTCCTCAAGCTGCATCATCATTTCCGACAGTTTTTTCGCAAAAGCTCCGACCGTTCCCTGAGTGCCTTTTCCGTCATTTTCGTCGCTGAACCTGAGCGGTGCATAATTGCCGTCTTCATCGCCGATCATGTGCTCGAGCATATGCATGCTCGCCGGGCCGCTGCCGGAATTCTCAACAAAATAAGTATTTTCTTCCGGAACGATTCCGATTCCAAGATCATGGACAAAGTCATTTTTCCCGCAGATCGTATACATGCCGCTGATTTTGTCTTCGTAACCTTCACCGTACCGTTTTCGAAAGCCATCAGCTGCTCTTCGGGAAAAGCCCTGTCCGTCGAAATTGCAGCATCTCGTGATCAGGTACTCATAATCCGATGTCATATAGACAAACTGGGCCTCGTTCCCGCCTTTGGAATGTCCGGTCACGGTAACTTCCTTTCCCATGCGGTATGCCTCTGCAAAATACTTCTCCGACATCTCATCAAAATACTGCTTTGATGCCTCCTGCATCAGTGTGGAAGACTCGGTCATGCCGTCTCCGTTGTCTTCCCATTTTCCGGCGCCGGTTCCGCGGTATGCCACATAGAAATTGCCGTCTCCGTCGCGAAAGGTACATGCCTGTGTCAGGTCGTCCGTCGGGTCATTATTCCCGACAGGGAAGGAACTGATCCAGGGGCGTTCGATATGGCTTTCATCAATCAGCACGATCTGCTTTGCGCGTTCTTCATGAGTTCGTACGTATGATTCCAGTACTGTGTAGGCCTGCTGATGCAGAAGCGGGCTCTCTTCGCCCGGACCGGTCCTGCTGTATTCATCCACGATTTCCCACAGGGTCATTTCCTGACCGTCCCTGAGGAAATCGTGGTCCAGATATGGCACGAGATTCAGCACGGCACACAGATCCATTTCTTCCTGTAATTCCGTATCCATGCTTATTCTCTCCACTCTGTTTTCTGCAGCTCATCCGGGCTTTTCTTAAGAAAATCAACCGCGGCTGAATATTCTTCCTCCTGTATCATACGAAGCATCTCCTTCTCTCCCTTCTCCCGGATTATCGTTTCGGGAGCAAAATAGCAGATTCTTCCTTTCAGGGCCATTCCGGAAAACATCTCTTTCAGCGCTTCCGTCTCTTTTTCCCTTGAAAAGTCCGGAGGCAGCCGAACCGCCGCGGTAAAACTGATATGAGAACTCCATGAGGCCGCGTATTCTTCGAAAGCTGTCCGATCAGAACCGTTTTCGGTACAGGCAAGATCATCCGGCACATAAAACAGACAGATGTCCTCCCCGTAAGACGCAGTCAGGATTTCCCGCAGCCTGTTTCTGGTTTCTTCTTCGAATTTAACCCCGAGATAGGTGTCGTAGAAATATTCTTTTCCGTCTGCCTCCACCAGGATAACCCGGACAGTGCCTCCCGGGTATTTTCCCGATTTTACCTGGATCTTTGTATCAGAGGATCCGGGATGTCCGCCGGAAATCCGAAGGAAAGAAAATGAATCATCCGGATATTTATTCCTGATATAAGCCATCATCCGCTCCGTTTTTTTCATAGCCCGGCTCCTTTCCGCGCATCCGCACACGCCAATCAGAAGAACCCACAGAAAGACCATAAAAAACAACCGCATCCTCCGTGACTTTCCCTCTGCGCCCACTGCCTCCCAGGCACCGCCGCTGCGCCTCACGGAGAGCTTCTGTCCGGATCTTCGCTTACCGGAAGGCTTCAGCCAGGCTGACATTCGCCGTCTCGGTCTGTACATAATCGCCCGCGACATTCTGCCGAAGGAAGGTCACATACGAAAGGATAATTTCTTTGTAATTCTCAAAATACCGCGCCGCGAAGCCGTCATAGGCTGAGATGGTATCCTGAGCTGCTTCGCCCTGCCAGATATTTGAAAGCCCGTCGACAGCGGCCTTGCTCTCCATCAGCGTTTCCTCGAGCTGTCCGTTCAGCCGCTCGATCGATGCCGCGATTTCCAGTACCCGGTCGGTACTGATCCGAATATTGTTTCCTGCCATTTCCTGCCTCCTCAGTTTGTCAGTCTCGCTGCAAGCGAAATATTGTCATTCTGGCGGTTTACATAATTGTCATGCTGCTTCTGAAGCGCACCGGAAACCGTCATCAGTTTGTCCGACATCCGTTTCAGGTCATCCGTAAAGCCGGTGATCTGCCGGACAAATGCCTCATTGTCCGCGCCTTCCCAAGCCGCTCCCATGGCTGCAGCCTCATTCATCAGCTGTTTAGAGATGCTGTCGTAGCGCTCGGAAAGTCCCCGGAGCTTTGCGGAAACATTGACCATCTCGCTGAAAGACGCTACATGAATTGTTTTCCCCATATTGTTTCTCCTCTTTTTCGTATTTTTGATCTGCAGGATCAGAACCCGCTTATTCATGCCGGGTGTCACCCCAAAACCATCAGATCAGCATCAGCCTCGATCCGTTCTCAATCGGAAGCTCTGCTATTTCCATGTTCATGTTATAGATCATCCCGGTGTCACGGTCACACAGGACCGTGTCCGAATCTCCCCGGAACCTCCCGCCGGACAGGGCGGAAAGCGCTTCCGAAACAAGCGCCGTCACCTCGCTCATCCGGGAATCCGTCGGAATGAATACATCGAAGCTTATGCCGGCCTGCGGCAGGTAAACTTCCACCAGTATTTTACGGTTCATCATCTTCCTCCGCATCCGAATCCGCGGGGAGCTTTACGAGCACCGGATCTCCGTCCCGAAGCGACCAGCCGAAATCCGCCGGGATCCGGTGCCGTAACGCAGGCACTGATTCGCGCGGTTTCAGCAGGTACTGTTCCGTGATTCCGGACCCCACAAACAGCCCGTCCAGGGAGGAAACGTTCGTCTGGAACCACTTTTCATAGGTCAGGCTTCCGATCAGCTTCTGCTGATCCGCAATAATTACATGCACGCCGTATTCGATCCTTCCGCGTTCGAGGATCAGTGCGAGTTTCCCGGCGCATTCCGGACTGAGCATCTGAATCAGTGAAGACACGGAACGGATAATCACTATGAATTCCGGATATTTTGTGCGGATCTCTCCGGTTTCCGCCGCTTCCCTGTACTGTTTGTGACGGCTGACAAGCTCTGAAAACAGCTTGTCTATCTCCTGTTCGCAGTCTGATGCCCTGAAACAGAGTTTCAGCGATCCAAAGGTTTCTTCGGCATCTCCGGCCGTATCTGTTTCCACTTCTCCCGATGCGCCGGTACCCCTCCGGATCATTCTGTTCCCCGGTCCTCCCCCGTCCAGAATCATGCCCGGAATCCCGGTAAATCTTCCGATCATCTCCGAAAGCTTCCGAAGAAAGCCGAGGTACTCCGTACCGGAGGAAAGGATCAGGCTGATATACTGACGGTCAAAAGGCCACAGGTGCACCGAAAGCGTATCCTTCTCGACGCCGACAGGAAGCCGGAGCGGCCGTGATGCCTTCAGATACGGCTTCAGAAAATCAATGTCGACCTTATCCGGCAATATCGGGATTTTTGCTGCACAGACGCCGGGGAACCGTTCCGCCGCCCTTTTTGAAAGTTCCCTGACCGCGTGATAAGGCACTTCGTCCGCAGTGACCGAAGCGGTCTGAAATTCACAGATTTCTTTTTTCCTGACCAGGCCGCGTCCCCTGAATTTTGAAGGATACAGACCGTCCGTCCTGCCGATAAGCGCCGTGTAATCCGATTCGTCGTTCATCTGCAGCACAAAGATCTGGGTAAAATTTCTGAGGAGCCGAAAGCGTATACCGCCGGGGCCGGGAGAGGTTACCACAAAATAAATACCGTATTTCGTGCCCTCGCGCGACAGAAGAAACACCGTGTCCTCACTCTCCGGGCAGTTCTCCGAAAAAGCCGCGAAATTGTTGATCAAAACGACTAAGGACGGAAGCGTCTCCCCGCGCGCCTGTATGAAGGACCTGTAGTCGCCGCCGCAATCCGAAAACATTTTTCTGCGCCGTTTTGTTTCATTCTGCAGCATAGAAAAGAGGTTCCGGATCTTTTCCGACTCGTAAGAAAGAAGCACCTCGCCCACATGCGGCGCTTCCGAAAAAGCGCGAAGGGTTTCCGAAGCGAAATCCAGAATATAGATGCTGACCTCCTCCGGCGTATGCTCTTCGATCAGCGAGGCGGTCACAGCATTCAGGAAAGAGGTCTTTCCTGCACCTGAAGCACCGTAAATCACTGTGTTTCCTTCCTGCGAAAGGGGAAGACGAAGTACGTGCTGTGCCTGGTTCTGCGGGTCGTCATATTCACCGATCACCGGGTTCAGAACAAAGCGTTCGGAAGCTGTTCTGTACTTTTTCCGAAGCTCCGGAAGCAGGATCACCGGCGGAATTTCCGGAAGCCACAGGGGACGGGTAACGATATTCTCCTCATCGGCGGTTCTCTGCAGGTACTCTGTGACGGCGTCGAGCTGCTTTTTCCCGCCGTCCGGGCTGCTTTCCTTTTTCCGCATCCGGACTTCCCGGAGCGGGCGGGCGCAGCGGTCCACGACGACCACACTGTCATCACGTTCCGTCTGTACCCGGTCTGAAGGCACATACGCCGCGCCTGCCCAGGCCGACTGCCCCGTTTCGAAGAGTTCATTATAGCCGACCTGCAGGTAAAACCGGCCGGTGTCTGTAAGTTCCGCGGCATCCGGGCGTTTGAGCATGTCCATACTGTCTCCGCGCTCCTGAACCCTGAGACAGACGCGGAATTTGCTGTTGGACCAGATCTGGTCGTCAACAACGCCTGAGGGTTTCTGTGTCGCAAGGATCAGGTGGATTCCAAGAGACCGGCCGATGCGCGCCGCGCTCACAAGCTGAGCCATGAACTGCGGCTGGTTTGTCTTCAGTTCCGCAAATTCGTCCGAGATGATAAACAGGTGCGGAAGAGGCTCGGATACCTGTCCTTCCCGGTACAGCTTCTGGTACCTGTAGATGTCAATGCTGCTGATTCCGAGCTTTTTTCCGGCTTCCGCAAAGACAGCCTGTCTCCTCCGAAGCTCCGACTCGATGGAAACAAGGGAACGCCGGATCCTGACGCCGTCAAGATTCGTGATGATCCCTGCGGTATGCGGCAGTT
>CACYBV010000224.1 GCA_902772745.1 uncultured Eubacteriales bacterium | reverse complement strand
GTGTTCAGATGGCTTGTTTGCTATGCCATTTTCAGGAATCATAAAAAAGTTCCATTTACCTATTGACTTTTTATAGTTTGTCACCTTCTTATGCTGCAAATGCTCTCTGAGGCTGAGAAAGGGCGGTTTTACGGAAGATTCCGCCTGGGAGGGTAAGAAACCCGTCTGTGCATGAAAAACCGTAAAACCGCCTTTTTTCGCTGCTTATGCCTTATCCGGCTTATTTCTTCTTCGGGATCTGTCTGCCGAAACCGGGCAGGTTTCGGTCCTCGTATCGGTAAATGAGCTCGCGTGATTTTTTTCGGTATTCAAGGACCAGCTCGCTCCGGTCGGAGAAAAGCATCGAGTAGCGGTGCTCTGCGGTGTAGGGAAGCCATTTGGGCATGTTGCGGCCGGTCGGATCGTACGCGTCTTTTGCAAATGCGGCCCAGGCGGAACCGCAGGTGTCGGAGCAGCTGAATGCCGCATCCTTGTTTTTGGCGGTATACATGCCTGGCGCGAGATAGGCGTTGTCAAAGAAGAAGGGCACGTCCGTCCCGTGGAAGGTCTTCTGCACCGGATCCGGACTGTCAAAAGCGAAGACCGCGTTGTAGAAGGGCGCGGCATCTTTGCCTTCACGGGTTCTCGAAACATCCTCGACGAACTTCATCTGGCGGGCGTCGTTCATGAGCGCGATCATTACGTCGACTGCGGTCGGGTTGTCGAGAACTTCTCTGTAGGTGGCGATGATTTCCGCCGTCTCTTCGTCCGTATAGCCGGAATCTCTGAGCTTTTTCGGAAGCGTTTCCCAGGTCAGGTCGAATATTTCCGGATTGAAGAGAGCGAGAAGCGCCATATCCTCTCTCGTGTAGCAGATGATAAAAGGGATATCCTTCGCAAACTCGGTTCCTTCCGCGCCGTCGAAGGGATTGTATCGGATGACCTCGCCGTCGAAGGTGACCGGGAAATTGAGGTAGTTTCCGTTCTCGCGGGTCGCGTTGATCTCCCGCATCGCCCGGATCAGATCCTCCCAGGGAATCGTCTCGAGCTTTTCAATGTTGTCCTTTGTGATCCCAAGATGCGCAAGGAAGGCGTCGGTGTCAGCCTGTCCGAATTTCGGATCGATCGCCTGGAAGCCGCCGCTCTGGCAGATCGCCTTGTGGAAGAGGCCCTTTGCCGCGGGCATGCCCATGAGCTGGCAGACCTTTCCGCCGCCGCCGGACTCGCCGAATATCGTGACGTTTCCGGGGTCTCCGCCGAAGTACTGAATGTTCTCATGCACCCACTCAAGCACGGCCACCATGTCGAGATTCCCGAGGTTGCGGCTGTGTCTGTACTTTTCGACGCCGAGATGCGTGAGGTCCATATAGCCGAAGATTCCGAGGCGGTGGCTGAAGGAAACCATGACGACCCCGTTTTTCTTCGCCATATTGAAGCCGTCCTGGTGCGGGCATTCGGCGGTCCCGGCGAGAGCGCCGCCGCCGTGGCACCAGACCATGACGGGAAGGTTCATGCCTTCCGTGAGATCCGGGGTCCAGATGTTCAGCGCGAGGCAGTCTTCGGACATCGGGCCTTTGCCCATCTCCATGTTGCCGGTGACGATCTTCTGGTTCCGGATGTTCCATTTGGAGTTCGCAACCTCCGGGACCTCGATTCTCGGGGTGTCGGTCTGCGGGCACTTCAGGGCGTATTCTTTCGCGTCGACGATCACCGGGGAAACGTCCGGTTTAACCGGCGGCATGAAGCGAAGCTCGCCGACCGGCGCCTTTGCGTAGCGGATGCCGAGGAAGCGGTACACGCCGTCAAAGTACACGCCGCGCACCTTTCCGTAATTGGTATAGGCAAGTACGTCTGTCATAATCAATCCTTTCTCTGGCATTCCGGGAGAACCCGGAAATTACGTTTACTGTCATCCCGGACAGGCAAAACGAGCCGGGGGACCCCATGAGGATGCCGTTACCCGGACGGGATTCCCCGACTCGCTGCGCTCGCTCAAAATGACAGGGCGATTAAATATGTTATCCTCTGACAAACCGGAAGACGTTCCAGGAGACCGGTTTCAGTTCCGCCTTAACGGTCATGTCCTTAACGATCGTTTCCGTCGCGGGGGTCGGCTTCAGCGCCGCCTTTTCCTCCTCAGTCGCATCGTCGCCGATGAACATTTCGCTGTGCGATTCGAATCTGAAGCCCGGAAGGCCGGTGATGTCGAGCGTGAAGTCCGCCACGTCCTCCCAGTCGCGGTTGATGACGAAGACCGTAAGCTCCCCGGTTTCCTTATCGTAAGCCGCGGCGGAATCGATGAAGTCCACCTGATCCTGCTCGTGATACTTGTGCGTATCGTCGAGCGCAAAGCTCTCGAGATCATACTTTTCGCATTCGACCGAGGTCTGGAGGGAAACGCCGTGGCCGTACTTCATGAGGTCGGCGTACGGATAGTATGCCGGGATCGTGAAGCAGTGATCGTGGTCGCAGGCTGCAGCGACGCCGAGGCCCGAGGTCATGCAGCCGATCTTGATGCGGTCCGCGTGGCGGAGCATTTCGAGAATAACCGCGGCGGACCCTAAAGCCATCAGCATCGGGTTCATCGGCGGGAAGGAGCGGCTGGGCATGTTGTCCGGATCATGACGGATATAGCCGCGGTTCGGGTCGAAGATGTAGTGCGAGCCCGGTTCGAGATAGACTTCGCGGCCGAAATGCACCTTGCCCTTCGGCTGCGGGAAGACGCCGTATTCGTCGAGGGAAAGCTTCATAACCTTGGGGGATCTCAGGAGCTGCTGCACATAGTCGCAGAGGCCGATTTCCGTGCGGATGTAGTCTTCGTAGTAGCGGGAAGCCGCCATGAACTGCGCATAGTTGCCGATCTCCGACGACTGGTAATGATGCATCGAAATGTAGTCGACCGCGTTGTAGCATTCTTTCAGGACCTGAAGGTCCCAGTCCGGATAGTGCATCAGGTCCGGGGAGCTCGAAACGCAGACCGCAGTCTCGATCGAGCCGTCGACCCATTTCATGGCTTTTGAGGTTTCATTTGCAAGGACGCCGTAGCCCCTCGGATCCTTTTCCCAGGAAGCGACCTGCCAGGGACCGTCCATCTCGTTTCCGAGATACCAGACCTTGACGCCGTAAGGCTTCTCGTGGCCGTATTTCTTCCGAAGCTCGGACCAGTAGGTTCCGCCTTCATGGTTGGTGTACTCCACATTGTAGATCGCGTCGTTGATGTCGCCGGTGCCGAGGTTTATAGTGTACATCGGCTCAATGCCGACTTTTTCCGCCCACTGCAGGTATTCGTCGTGGCCGACATCGTTCGGATAGTACTGGTGCCACGCGAGGTCCAGATGCTCTTTCCGCTGATCTTTGGGGCCGATCGAATCCTTCCAGTCCCAGCCGGAGACGAAGTTTCCGCCCGGAAGGCGCACTGCCGGAACGTCGGTTTTCTTCAGAGCTTCGATCCAGTCTCTGCGGAAGCCCTGCTCGTCCGCCGTCGGATGCTTTGGATTGTACATATTTCCGTAGACAATCGATCCGATGGGCTCCATAAATGCGCCGTAAAGACGCTTTGAAATATCACCGATTTTGAAATCGGGATTGACTGCGATTCTTGCCTTTTTTGCCATGATGATTTATCTCCTGTCTTTGATTTTACAATTGTCCGGTGCCTGTCCGGTTTCTTCAGCTGATATGGTCGATCAGGAAATGCTTGAAAGCAGAGTCCAGGTGCTCCGGGAACGCGCCGCGCTGATCGAAGATCATGCTCTCGTCATGCGCACTGTCGTAAGCGCCCCATGTCGGAAGCTCGAGCCCGTCGGAGCCGATGCCGTTCGGATCCCCGGTCTTGATGAAATTGACCCAGTAATCCGCAATCTGCCGCGCAAGGTCGTAATGCCGCCCGGTGAAGGGCCGCCAGCACTTCTGCAGGTTGTCGAAGAAGAACCAGAGATCCACCGAGTGGAAATTGCCCGGATGATCCCAGCCCGGGATGTCCTCGTTGAACAGGTAGTAGTAATTCTTTGCGGTCCGGCCGTTTTCAGCGCCTTCGCGGAACATGTGCTTCAGACCGCACTCGATGATGCTGACGTTTGCATAGCTTCCGTCCGCGCCGCGTACGTGCGCTTCGGGGAATGCAAGGAACTGATCCGTGTCTTCGCCGAAGCAGTCCTTTGCTTTTTCCAGGAATTCCTCTTCGGACTTCGCCGCGATCCGGGCTTTGAACTCGTCCATGGTGTTTCCGGCCATCACGGGGATGTCAAGGCCTTTTCCGTCTGCAAAGAGCCGGTAGGTATCGTCCGTGTTGAAGATTCCGTCGACGCAGGGCCCAAGAGCCATCGCGCCTTTCCGGAATTTCTCGTAAGCGTCCCGGAGCGTTACGGCGTCGATCGCCCGCGCCTCCTCAAGGGTCTTCACTCCGAGGAAGTCAAAGAAATCCGCGCCGATTTTCTCGATGTCTTTCAGAAGCCGGCCGTTTCCGGCGAAGGGGGATTTGTAGGGATCGCGGAAGATACCGCTGATTGGGGTCGCCCGCTTGATGAGCCCTTCATTCTGTCTGCAGGTGATCTGGTACATGACAGAACCGCCGCCGGCACTCTGGCCTCCGACCGTAATTTCTTCCGGATCGCCGCCGAAAGCTGCAATATTGCGCTTTACCCAGCGAAGACCGGCCTGCTGGTCGAGAAGACCGAAATTCGTCGGGAAATCGGGCTGCGCTTCGGTAAGTAAAGGATGCGCCAGGAATCCGAAGGCGCCGACACGGTAGTTGACGGACACGACAACGATTCCGCGTTTTGCCAAAGCTTCGCCGTCAAATTCCATCTCCGCCGTATAGCCGACCTGGTAGCCGCCGCCGAAGAACCACACGAGGACCGGGAGCTTTTCGTCTCCGGTCACCGCCGGGGTCCAGATGTTGAGATACAGGCAGTCCTCGCTCATCGGAATGTCGGAGTTGACATGCCACTCCCTGCTGTAAATGTTATCCTTATTCCCGCCCGGAATCTCCTGCATGGAGATCGGCGCGAATTCGAAGCAGCAGCGCTCGCCATCCCAGTCGGAAGCGGGCTGCGGTTCACGCCAGCGAAGATCGCCGACGGGCGGCGCCGCAAAGGGCACGCCCCGGTAAACCGTAATGCGGGCATTTCCGCCCTGGATGCCGCGGACAATTCCGTTTTCTGTCATTGCTTTTCTGATCATAGTTTTCCTCCGTACGACATAGACAAGAGGCGCTGTCCGCCTCTTGTTGATTATACTCCTTATTTGCTCCGGGATCAGGTTTTTTGCCCGAATTTGCTTTTCTGCAGAAAGCTGAAAAAGCCTGACCGGCTGTCCGATTATCCTTTAACACCGCCTAAAGTGATGCCCTTGACGAAAGCCTTCTGCGCGAACGGATAGGCGATCAGCATCGGAAGTATTCCGAGCACAGCCATCGACATCCGGATGGAGACTGTCGGTATCGAGGCGAGGCCTATGTCCGAATTTGCGACGTTCTGGGAGTTTGCCGACAGGAACTGAATGTTCTGCACCATGCGGTTCAGGAGGTTCTGGATCGAATACAGATCGTCCCGCTTCGTGAGGTACACATAGCCGTTCTGCCAGTCGTTCCAGTATCCGATGCCGGAGAAAAGACCGATGGTCGTAATGATCGGCTTCGCAAGCGGAATCGCGATCGTGCGGAATACTTTGAATTCGCTCGCGCCGTCGATCCGGGCCGCCTCCATGATTTCATCCGGAATGGATGTGACGAAATAGGATTTCATCAGCATGATATACATACCGTTTGTCACAAGCCCCGGCAGCAGAAGCGCGAAAAAGGTGTTTTTGATTCCGATTACGTTGGTATAGTTCATGTAGGTCGGAACAAGACCGCCGTTGAAAAGCATCGTGAAGAATACGTAGAAGTTCATGAATCCGCGTCCGAGCACATATTTTTTCGAAAGCGCATAAGCCATCGGCGTCGTTATAACAAGCGAAAGAATCACACCCGAAATCGTCAGGATGACGGAAATCATATAGGCTCTGGGAACCCTCGGACCGGTTTTGAATACGTACTCATAAGCATAGAGACTGAACTTTTTGGGAAAGAATTTATAGCCCTCCTTGATCAGTGTCGTATCGTCGGTAATCGATGACATGAAAAGAAGAACCATCGGCAGAAGCGCATTGATTGCGAGGATCGCGAGGACAATATGGCTGACAACCTGGAAGGTTTTTTCCTGCTTTGTAAACATTTCATTCCTCCTTTCCCGCTTAGAACAAGGCGCTGTCCGCGTCGATCTTCCGGACCACGAGGTTTGCTGTCAGGATCAGGACGAATCCGACAAAGGACTGATACAGGCCGGCAGCCGCGGAAAGCGCCGGCTTGCCGTTCTGGATGAGGCCGCGGTATACATAGGTATCAATGGTATTGGTAACCGGATACAGCGCGCCCTGGTTCTGCGGTACCTGATAGAAGAGGCCGAAGTCCGAATAGAAAATCCTTCCGATCGCCAGGAGCGTCATCATGATGATTGTCGGTTTCAAAAGGGGCAGCGTAATGCTCGTAATCTGCTTGATCTTTCCAGCCCCGTCAATCGCGGCCGCCTCATAATAAGTCCGGTCGATGCCGAGAATCGAAGAAAGATAAATAATACAGTTATATCCGATGACTTTCCAGCAGCTGACGATAACCAGGATGAAGGGCCAGTATTTTTTCTCCGAATACCAGGGAATCGGCTTCTTCCCGAAAAACTTCAGGACGGTATTGTTCAGGAAACCGTTCTCAGTGGAAAGAAAAGCGAACACGAGATAACTCACGATAACCATCGAAATCATGTAGGGGAGCAGAATCATCGACTGGTATACGCTCTTGAATTTGCTGCGCATCTCTGAAAGCAGGATGGCCACGAAGATCGCGAGTATTGTATTGATAATGATAAACGCGAAGTTGTACAGGAGCGTATTCCTTGTAATGGTGAAAGCTTCTCCTGTCGCAAAAAGGTATTTGAAGTTTTTGAACCCGTACCAGTCAGATCCATAAATCCCCTTGTTTGCCTTAAAGTCCTTGAACGCGAGCACCAGACCCGGAAGGGGCATATAGTTGTTGATAAAGAGATAAACAGCGGCCGGAAGTGCCATGATATAAAACGGAATGCTCTTGACAAATCGTTTCCCGAGCTTCCCTTTTTTCACATACGGCGCGGTCTGAATCGTACTTGCCATGGTATAATCTCCTGTTTTAAAAAGGAAGAAGCCGGCATGAACCGGCTTCTTCGTTAATAAATCGCTGAGACTTATTGGGCTGCAAACCAGGCGTCAAGCTGACGCTGCTTCTCGGCGATATACTTGTCAAGACCGGCTGCTTTCAGAGCGTCGTTGAACTCCTTGGTTCCGGTTTCGGGATCCAGGAAGCCGTACAGCAGCTGGTTCGCATACTGATCATAGACGTTCTGCAGTGCGGCGTATTCCGCCGTATACTCGGTATTGTCGAAGGTGAAGCCCATCGCGAGAGATTTCGGAGCGCTGTTGTTGAATTCCATGGTCTTTGCACCAAGATCCAGCGGATCGCCGACCCAGACCGGTGCAAGGTACTGGTTGGGAAGCGACCAGTTCATGGTGTGATACCATTCAGCGTTCTGAGCGTCTACGCCGTCCGGGAAGGTGATGTGGCCGTCGTCGGTTTTAACATAGTCCGTGCCTTCCTGGCCCCATACAAGAAGCGTGGAGAGTTCGGCATCCGTATACATCTCATTCATGAACTGCATAGCGGCAATCTTATCCGGAGAAGCCTGGTTCAGGCAGGTAATAACGTTTGAAACACCGGAGGACTTGACAATAGGCTGGCCGAGGATGAAGACGATCATTTCTCTGCCGCACTCGCCGGAGATCTGCGACTTGTAGCCGGGCTTGGACTGGGACATCATAGCCATATACTGTCCGGATTTGCATTTCGCAGAAAGGGAGGTTGTATCGGTAAGTGCGTCTGCGGACATGAAGCCCTTATTCTGGTTCCAGTCATACATACGCTTTACCATGGTCATCCATTCCTCGGATTCGAAGAGGTTGACAACGGTCTTATCCTTTGTGGGATCCAGAAGAACGCCGAACCAGTCGTTTCCGATGTTGTCGACGATGGAGCCCTGGCCGAACTGGTTTCCGCCGACTGCGAACACGTACTTGTCGGGGAATTTTTCATGCAGCTGAGTGAAGATCTTTTCGATTTCATCCCAGGTGGTCGGAACTTCCTGATTTTCGTTTTCCTTGTACTCATAGCCGATGGCATCAAGGTATTCCTTGCCGATCATCATGGCGCCGCAGTTGATCGCGATATCCTTCATGGGCGGGATACCGGTCAGCTTGCCGTTGTATTTGCAGGCGTTGCGGTATTCTTCGGAAACCAGCTCGCAGATGCCGGGGCCGTAAGTCTGGATAAGATTATCCTGCTCCATGTCATAGCAGAAGCCGTTGTTGACGCTGGCAGTGTAGCCGAGCGCGTTTCCGCCGAACCAGTCAACCTGCTCATCGTTATTGGTGAGGTTCAGCTGGATGTTCTGACGGTATGATGCAAAGTCGAGAACCATGAGTTCGACTTCGAGACAGAGTTTTTCACGAAGTATAACATTCATGGCCTCCTGGATTCTCTCGGTGCCGGCCGGCTTGCCGATCCAGGTGTACATTGCGTAAACAACCTTCTGGTATTTGCCTGTCTTCTCATACTCGGCGCGGCGGTCGGCAATCGCCTGATCGTAAGCGCTGAGCTCGCCGCCTTCTTTTGACTCCTGCGCAGCCTGCGTGGTGTCGTCCTTCGCAGGGGACTTGGTGCAGGCCGCAATGGAGAATACCATTGCAAAAGCAAGAAGAAGCGCAAACAGTTTCTTCAGGTTCTTTCTCATTTGGATTTTCCCTCCTTTTGATTTTGAAGCGTCTGCTTCTTTTGCAGCTATGGCAGAAATGAATAAAACACTTGTCATTTCTGCAGTTTCTTAGTATAATATTTACAACATTAAGACGCTTTGTAAAATGCACAACTCTTAGATTCTTTTGCAAGATTCTTTGGTAATTAATACATTTATCAGTGGATTGTCAGGGCGAATTATGAGCAGAATACACAAAAAACCGGAACATTTTGGACAGGAGCGCCGCCGCTCTCTTCTCGAGCGCTTTACTGTCCAGTTCGCCGCAGCCATGCTGGCCTTTATCCTGCTTCTGATCGGCGTTTTCGCAAGTCTTTTTTTCAGCTTCCGAAGGACTTTCTACCATACGATTCAGGATTCTCTTCGATTTTATGATGAAAGGCTTTCTGCCGAACTGGATTCAGATCTGGCGTCTCTCATGGAAAGCTGCTCTACCGACCCGGAAATCATACGGCTTCGGACGACAGAAGACCGCAACGAGGAGACAAAATGCATCATGCGGATCCGGAACATGCTTTCCACCCGGATTACGCTGCATTCCGTGATCCAGGGCCAGTATCTCTATTACCCGAATAAAAACCTGTTTCTGCCGGTTTATAATTCCGGCGGATATGATTCCAGCAAAGGCTATCTGTTTCCGGCGTTTATCCGGGAGTATCTGGAAACTCATGTTCAGAACGGCAAAATGGCGGAAGACATCCCGAACAACTGGTTTTTAGCCCGTTCTGACAACCGTGTCATTCTGCTGCGCGTTTTTCGTTACGGCGCGATCTATGGCGGAGCCTGGATTGATCTTGACGAGCTGCCCGGTTTTTCGGAGTTTTCCGGTACGGATGCGATCCAGCTGATTACAGACAGGGATGGCCAGATCCTTTTTGCCAGCAGGTCCCTCTCCGATCAGGGCTATTCCGGTGATTTCAGGGCGGAGCTCAGGATTCCCCTGCAGAAATCTCTGGAAAAACCGGTTTCCGTCCGTATTCCCGGCATTGGCAGGCGGCTTGTGGTTTCATCGGAGCAGAGTTTTTCCAATTACTGCTTCACGGTGCTTCTCCCGCAGCGGCAGTTTATCAGGACCATGACACCGCTCTTTTATCTGATCGGTCTGCTGGTCCTGTGGGGGACGGTTTTCTTCATCGCCTTCAGCCGGATGAGCAGGAACATCATCGCAATTCCGACGGAGTCACTGATGGCGGTGACCGAAGACATCCATAAAGGGAACATCGAAGGCCAGGTTGTTCCGCCGAATGATTATACGGAAACGGTCCGGATTATCGACACTTTCAACCAGCTGATCTCGGAAATCAGGGACCTTCGGATCGGCATCTATGAAAAGGAGATCGAAGCGCGCGAATTTGAGCTCAAAGCCCTGAAAAACCAGGTGGCGCCGCATTTTCTGATCAATTGCCTCAACACGATTTTCATGTCGGCGCAGAACCCGGCCCGCTCGGAAATGACCAGTCAGATCATTACAACCCTGTCCTCGCACCTGCGGTATACACTGTCTGACCGGGATGTCGTCCCGCTTTCGGAGGAGCTTGAATATCTCCAGAACTACATCCTGCTTACGCAGTACCGATACCCGGAAACGCTTTCTTTTGATCTTCAGGCCGGCGAGGATGTGATGGAAGCGTCGGTTTTCCCGCTGATCCTTTTAACGCTCACGGAGAACTCGGTAAAAACGGGACTGATTATGGGTGAACCGTTTCTGATCCGGGTACGGGCGGAGATTTTTTACCGGGAGGAAGAATCTTACGTCCGGCTGACGCATACGGATTCCGGTACCGGCCTTTCGGAGGAAAACCTTGAGAAATACAACCACATCTTCGAGCATCCCGAAGTGACGGAGAAAGGAACCGGCATCGGCCTTTACAATACGGCCCTGCGGCTGCGGCTGCTTCTCGGAGAACGCGCGGAAATGAAATTCCGGAATGAAGAGGGGATGGGACTCTCGGTGGAGATCACCTTCCCTTATACAGAATATAAGGAACCGCAGGGACAGGTTCCCGCTGTAAAACAGCAAGACGGAGAAATGCGATGAATCTGCTGATAATTGACGACGAATACTATATTGTTCAGGGCCTGGTGGAAATGATTGACAAAGAAGCCCTGGGGATCGACAGGATCTTTACGGCCTACGGCGCGGAGCAGGGCCGGAAAATCATCGAGCATGAGGATGTTGACCTGCTTCTGGTGGATGTGGAAATGCCCAAGGAAACGGGACTTGAGCTCCTGGAAAAGCTGCGCCTAGAGAGACGCCGGCTGACGACGATTATCCTGTCGGGGCATCAGCGCTTTGATTACGCGCAGGAGGCGATCCGCTATCACTGCTTTAACTACCTCCTCAAACCGATCGGAAAGCAGGCGCTGAACTATGAACTTTCGCGGGCAGTGGATTTTGTCCGTTCCAAAATGGAAGGCCCGAAACGAGATCCGCAGGATGATATGAAGCTCAGAGGGAGTGAATTTGTCACCTCGGTCCAAAGCTACATCCACGACCATCTTTCCGATCCGGGCCTGAGCCGGGTGGAGATCGCGGAGGCGATGCACCTGAATCCGGATTATCTTTCCTTTGCTTTCCACAAGGAATTCGGCAATACGCTGACTTCCTACATCACTTCCGTCCGCATGGATCAGGCGAAGTATTATCTGAAAAATACGACGATGCCCATCAACCAGATCGCGGAAAAAGTGGGGATTCCGAATCTTTCGTATTTTTACAGGCAGTTCAAGAAAACAGTCGGGACAACGCCGCAGCTTTACCGCGGATGACATGGGCAGGCCAGGGGAACTGCCTGTGAATTTGCGGATGCGAACCCGGGCGGTACGCTGGCAAGCCCCGAATCCGGTATTTGACTTATGACAGAGACCAGGAAAAAATATCATCGCAGAAAGGACGGAAACCTGCAGAAACTGCTGCTGCAGCAGATCCCGGCGGACTATATCGACCTTTATCCTCAGGCGCGGGAAATCCGGCGCCGCTTTGTGCTTCATATCGGGCCGACAAATTCGGGAAAGACGCATGATGCGATGGAAGCGCTGAGAAAAGCCGGCGGGGGGTGCTATCTGGGACCTCTCAGGCTTCTTGCGTACGAGCAGTATGAACAGATGAACCGGGACGGATACCCCTGTTCGCTTCTTACGGGCGAGGAGCGTTATGATGTACCCGGTGCGGCATTTACGGCTTCCACGATCGAGATGCTGAATCTGCAGAAAGAGTATCCCTGCGCGGTGATCGACGAGGCGCAGATGCTTGCGGACAGGGACCGGGGAGGTTCGTGGACGGCGGCGGTACTCGGCGTCTGCGCAAAAGAGGTGCATGTCTGCGCGGCACCGCCGGCGGAGAAACTTCTTGTCAGGATGATCGGTGAATGCGGCGACGACTGTGAAATCGTCCGCCATGAGCGGATGACGCCGCTTCTCTGCGAAACTTCGCGCTATCACATGGAACAGGATACGAGGAAAGGCGACGCGCTGATCGTTTTTTCGAGAAACAACGTCCATGCGGTTGCGGCGGAGCTTCATGAGCGGGGTTTCAGGACGAGCATTATTTACGGTGCGCTGCCCTATGATGTCCGGCACGAGCAGGCGCGGCTGTTTTCGTCGGGCGAAACCGATGTCGTGGTCGCGACCGACGCGATCGGGATGGGGATGAATCTTCCGATCCGGCGGATTGTGTTTCTTGAGACCGAGAAATACGACGGGATCGTGCGGCGGCCGCTGAATACAGAGGAAATCAAACAGATTGCGGGACGCGCGGGGCGCTTCGGGATCTACGACGAAGGCTTTGTGACCTCTGAGAATTCACGGAAGACGATCGCCGGAGCGCTTTTTTCGGACTTCGAGCCGCTTACCGATGCGGTCATTGATTTCCCGGAGTCGCTGCTCTCAATCCCCGCGGGACTCACGGAGATTCTGGAGCGTTGGGACCGCGTGCGGATCCGGCCGGGTTATGTGCGTGCGGATACAAAGCGTATGATCGCGCTCTGCCGGATGATTCGGGACCTGTCGCAGGACAAGCAGTTTCTGTACCGCTGCATTACGCTGACATTCGATGAAGAGGACCGCTTTCTTCTGGGGCACTGGAAACTGATGTGCGCGGCGGAAAGCCGCGGGAGAATGTATCCGGTGAAAAAGTACCTGCCATCGGAGAAAGCCGTCGAAGATGCCGGGAGCAATCTCGAAGAACTCGAGAAAATGTTCCGGCTCTGTGACCTTCTGTACAGCTACTGCGACCGGTTCTCGCATACGGAATACCTTGCGGAACTGATGGCAAGGAAGAATCAGATTTCGGGCCGGATCATGAAGGTGCTGGCGACGCAGAAGCTTCGGCCCCGGCGCTGCAGGTACTGCGGAAGGAAACTTCCGTGGAACCATCCGTATTCGATGTGCGAGCGCTGTTATCGGAACCGGTATATGAGAAGGTGAGAGCAAGAGATACAGCCGGGGACATCGCCTCCCGCCGGGCAGCGGAAATGAGGCCGGGACTGCGATACTCAGATCATAATTTTATGCAGGAACGGGAAGAACCAGGATAAATTTCAGATTATCAGGAGATCGGGGAAAGGAGACAGCATGAAGGAAGACAGGGAACGGAAGATTGATGAGTGGGTCGAATCGCACCGGGAGGAAATGACGGAGGAGCTGATGGAATTCGTGCGCCGTCCCTCGGTATCGCGCGCGGACCTTGCTGAGCCCGGTGCGCCTTACGGGCCGGATGCCCGAAAAATGCTGGATTTCGCGCTGGAACGTTTCGGATCTTTCGGCTTCCGTACGGAAAACCACGGCGGATATGTCGGCTCGGCCTGGTACGGGGATCAGGAAGAAGAGCTCGGTTTCTACGCACACCTCGATGTGGTTCCGGAAGGGCCGGGCTGGATTTACGAGCCTTATAATCCGCTTATAAAAGACGGATTCGTGATCGGGCGGGGCGCGGACGACAACAAGGCGGCCGCGGTCATCGGCCTGTACCTGATGCGCTATATGAAGGAACACAGGATTCGGCTTAAAAAGAGCTTCCGCATGATGTTCGGCTGCGCGGAAGAGACCGGGATGGATGATTTTAAGCAGTATCAGGCGCAGGGCGGGAAACTTCCGGACTTCGGGATTGTCGCGGACTGCGGATTCCCCGTGTGCTTCGCACAGAAGGGCGGCTGGAACGCGGACATCTGTGTGCCGAAAGGCGCGGATATCCTGGACTTTTCCGCGGGAAACGTCCGGAACGCCTGCCCGGGAGAAGCGTTCTTATGTATCCGGGGAGACGCTGCGGAGATTACGGCGCTGCTTGCGGATTATGCAGATCTCACCGCAGAGGATCAGGGGGACGGAACGGTACGGATCCATGCAAAAGGCCGGGGCGGACACGCGGCCTTCCCGCAGGGCACGGACAATGCGGCGACGAAACTCGCGGAGCAGGTTTTTGAAGCGCTTCCGCAGGACAGATTTGACATCCTGGGCCTTTCCTTTATCGCGAAAACCTTCCGGAATCCATTCGGCGAGGGCATGGGATTCGCCTGTGAGGACGAAATCAGCGGACAGCTGTCCTCAAACGCGGGCGTGTTTCGGACGGATGACCGGGGGATTCATATTTTCCTCGACATCCGTTATCCGGTCAGTGCGCCGATCGATGCGATGACGGAAAGCTTCAAAAAACTGCTTTCGGAAAACGGGGCCGTTCTGGAATCGCTTTCGATCGAAAAACCTTTCTATATCGATAAAGAAGATCCGCGGGTCCGGATCCTGCAGGACTGCTACCGGGAGATTACCGGAAGGGAGGACGAACCTTATGCGATGGGCGGCGGAACTTACAGCCGTGTGATTCCCGGGGCGGTTTCCTTCGGTCCGGGGCTTCGAAACGGCGTAAAGCCGGAGTTTCTGCCTGAAGGCCACGGCGGCGCGCACGGCCCGGATGAGGTGCTCCATATCGAAAGCTGGCTTCAGGCCTTTAAGATTTACCTGCTGTCGATCCTGCGGCTTGCGGAGGACGAGGAAACAGCCGGAACACCGGAAGAAAATGAATATCCTGGAACCCCCGTCTGATCCCCGTACATTCTTCCGGTGCGGGATAATCAGAAAGAATCAGTCACTTACGAAAAAGAACGGGCGTGAAACATGAATATGGAAAATCATGACAAAAAGAATAAATTCCGGGAATCCGCAGCAACAGCGTACGGCGGCGGTAAAATGCGGATCCTGAAAAAGATCCTTATGATTGCGGCGGTGCTTCTTCTGGGCGCGGGCTGGCTCTATTTCGCATGCAGAAAATGGGATTCCGCACGGCTCTTCCGCCAGAATATATCCGCAGGCTACATTGACCGGATCTTCAGCCTTTTCACAGCGAAGCAGGGGGTCGCGTCCGGCAGAATCTACCTCGATCTCGCACCGCTTCTGTTCTTTGCATTCTGGCTGACGGTGCTCGTTCCGGATACGGCGGGACGCTTTGTGAAATGGACCGGAACGATCCGGCTGATTTACCGGATCGCGAGCGCTGTGCTTGTCCTTTTTGCAGCTCTTCTCATGATCTTATCGGCATCAACGCTGCATACGCTTCTGTTCAAACGGACCGGAAAAGGCCTGACCCGCTTTATTTCATGGGCGAAAGGCGTATATCCGGCGCTGAGCCCGGTTTCTGCTGTCCTCGCGGCGGCGACCTGGCTTCTGCCCTGCGCGGGAAAGGTTCTTGCGGAATGGTTTCATGAACCGAAACGCGCGGGTTCGGAACTTGCGCGTACGGGGATTTCCGCCGGTATCTGCATTATGATCGGACTCCTTGTCACAGCGGCTTCCGCCTCCATGATGGCGGTCCTGAATTCCTTTTCCAAAAGCGCAGTGCAGTATGTGGACCGTTTCTGCAGGAACGATGCTTTCTATATCGGCATGTGTATTGTCTCTGTGATTTTTGCGCCGATTATCGAGGAGGTGGCTTTCCGTGGCCTTATCCAGCGCCATCTGCGAAAGGCCGGGATGCCGTATATTGCGGCGCTTCTTATTACCGCAGTATTTTTCGGCGTATGGCACCGGAACCTCGGGCAGTTTGTCTACACCGTTATGTTTGCGCTTATCGTGGGCACGGTTTACGAATACTGCGGCAGGATCCGTTATACCGTGCTGATCCATTTCTGCTTGAATTTTGTTACGATCCTGGCGTATTCCGATAATTCGTCGGATATCTTCGGAAAGCTGAAAACGCTTCCGGCCGTCCGGAAGACGCTGATGAATATGAAATCGGTTCCTGCAGGCTTCTGTTTTGCTGCGTTTATCGGCGCGGTTGTGCTGCTTCTGATCCTGTTTGCAAAGGTCTGGCGGAAAAGTCCCGGACTTTCCCCAAAAACAGCTCGGAAAACCGCCGAAACAGGAAACAAAACCGGTTAAGGCGTTCGGAATAATCCCGGAAACGCTTGCATTTACAGGAAATATCGACTATACTTTTGTGCATAAGGAAGCTTGAAAACCAGCCTGTGCGGATAAAAAACTTCAGGGAGGGACAGATATGTCAGACATTTTTGATGAAAACAGATTTAAACTCGGCTTCGGCCTGATGCGGCTTCCGCGCCTTGCGGACGGGTCGATCGACGTACCGCAGGTTTCCGACATGGTGGACCGCTTCATTGCGGCCGGCGGAACCTATTTTGACACGGCTTTTGTGTATCAGGGATCTGAGGAAGCGACCAGGAAGGCACTTGTCGAGCGCTATCCCCGGGACAGCTATACGCTTGCGACGAAGCTGAATGCGGCGATGTTCGCGAAGGACGAAGAATCCGCAAAGTCGGAATTTGAAATCAGCCTGGAGCGCACCGGCGCCGGGTATTTTGATTTCTACCTGCTGCACGCGCTGCAGCGCAGCAATGTCGCGCTTTACGACAATTACCACCTCTGGGATTACGTGAAACAGTTAAAGGCGGAAGGCAAGATCAGACACTATGGCTTTTCCTTCCATGCGGATCCGGAACTTCTCGAGGAGCTTCTCACGGCGCATCCGGACGTGGAGTTCGTCCAGCTGCAGCTGAACTATGCGGACTGGGAGAATCCGGGCGTCGCGTCCCGCAGGAACTGGGAAATCTGTAAAGCGCACGGCGTCCCGGTCACGGTCATGGAGCCCGTAAAAGGCGGAATCCTCGCGGATCCGATTGATTCCGTGAAGGAAATCTTTGATAAGGAAAACAACGGACTGTCCTATTCGAGCTGGGCGGTGCGTTTTGCGGCGAGTCTCGACAACATCCTCGTCGTGCTTTCGGGCATGTCGACCCTCGGGCAGATG
>CACYBV010000223.1 GCA_902772745.1 uncultured Eubacteriales bacterium | reverse complement strand
GCTTCAAGCCACATCGCGCCTTCCACTTCAAATCTCCCCTCCCGGACCTTTTCCCGGACGCGCTCGTACAGCGCCGGTTCTTCTTCCTTAAGGTAAGCGAAAAGCTGCGGCTGGGAAGACATGAAAACATAGTCCGGATAGCGGTCCATGAGCTGGAGCACGGTTGCGAAAGTCCGCTGCACCTTTTCCCGGGTCTGCTCGAGCGTCCACAGCCAGGCCACGTCGATATGCGTATGCCCGATATAATCGACGGTGACCGGCGATTCCCCGCACTGCTTTTTGTAGAATTCCTCCGTGAGGAAACGGTCCGCCGCAAGAACGCTCTCATAGAAAGTCCTGCTTTTCTTCTTCCGGAAATCCACGAAATTGCAGGCGGCTTCCAGATATTTCAGGATCCGGACGGACTGGTAATCCTCATCCGGCAGAAGCGCCGCCGCATCATACGGAACCTTGAGATCATAATACAGTTTTTCTACGCGGAGATCCTTTTTTACGAGATCGAGATAGACTTCAATGCGGCTGTCGATCATTCCGGTGTAGAAATACAGCAGGATGTCCGCGGTTTTCCCGGGCTCCAGCGGACATTCGCGGTGATTGATATCGAGGCCTGTGCGGATTTCCCCGTCGATATACAAAAGTCCCTGCGGATTGGTCGCGTCCCAGCTTCCTTCCGACCCTGTGGTGAGCCGCAGCACAAACATTTTCCCTTCTTCCGCCGCCGGGACTTCCACACTTGTCCCAAACCAGTAGTGACTGTCTTTTCCCTGTACGCGTTCGTAGCGGAGAAAACTTTCCCAGGCTGCGTTTTCACCGGGGATTTCCTGCGGTTTTTTATAGTCCGAGCGGAGCATCCGAAGCTCCGGGATCTCAAAAACCGTTTCCCGGATCTCCTCCTGCAGCACCGAAACGGTTTTATTGACTTTCGCTTTGATGAACTGGTCCATGGAATACTTCTCCTTCCTGATGTGTCTGCTGTTGCCGATGCCAAAAAACTGCTCCGCCGGGTAAGAAAGCCGGGGCCTTGGCTTGTCCGGAAAAACTACCGGAGCGCCGCCGTGAACACCGGTTTTTCTTCCTGATTGACTGCCGTGATGACCAACCCCCGTTCCGGATCTTCCGTCTGGAGGAAAGAAAGAATATCCCCTTCATAGCTCTGAGCCCGGTAATGCGCCTCGGCAAAACCAAACCCGGCTTCATCGAGCTTCCGGGAACTGAAGCAGGAGAAAAGCGCGCGGATGTAGGCGACATGGTTCATGTGCCCGCCAAGGTCCAGATCCGTCGAGACAATCCGGTGCGTCCCGATCAGGGAGGCCGACGAAAAATCACGCGGGAAGCGGTCGAAAGGTTCCGGGAACACTTCCCCGCCGTCATAGACAATGCCTTCCGGGAATACCGATGCAGGGGGAACGATCCGGCCTGTGTTCATGTTCAGGACCGCCCATTCCGCTTTCCCGCGGGCGATTAATTCCCCTTCCTTCTCGATGCAGTATTCCCGGTCGCATCTCACGCGTTCCGGCGGCATCGGCCAGGTGGAAAGAACCGCCCGATCCATCATCCTGAGCGGTTTATTGATTTCAACCATTGTCTTTGCGGCGATCCAGAACAGTCCCTTTTCCATCAGCCGGTGCATGCCCGCGCCGATCGTCTCCGCATGTTCGGTCGCCGAATCCATGAAAAGCTCAAAACAGGCGGGAATCGACAGCTGCCCCCGGTGATCGCAGAGAGAGGCGCTGATCAGGATGTCCCGTTCCAGTCTGTTCGCCATGGTTCGATCAGCCCTGCTCTTCAATCGCCATGATCATGTCGACCCGGCGCTGATGCCGCCCGCCCTCAAACTCCGCGTCAAGGAAGGAATCGACGATCATTTTCGCGAGTTCCGCACCGACCACCCGTGCTCCGAAGGCGAGCATGTTGGCATTGTTGTGGCGCTTCGCAAGCTCAGCGGAGTACGGTTCGCTGCAGACGACACAGCGGATCCCGCGAACCTTGTTCGCGGCGAGCGAGATTCCGACGCCTGTCCCGCAGATCAGGATCCCGAGGTCCGCTTCGCCCGATGCAACCGCGCGGGCCGCCTTCTCCCCGTAGACGGGATAGTCGCAGCTTTCCGGTGCATCAGTTCCGAAGTTCAGGATTTCGCATCCCCGCGCCTCAAGATGTTCGAGGATTTCCTTTTTCAGCTGAAGAGCTGTATGGTCGTTTCCGATTGCAATTTTCATTTTTTTCATCCTTTCCCGGTTTTTTGGAAAAGCCGTTCCCTTTT
>CACYBV010000222.1 GCA_902772745.1 uncultured Eubacteriales bacterium | reverse complement strand
GAATCGCCTGGCCGATCGCAAAGACGATATGATCCGCCTTGACGGTCATCGTTTCGTTTTCGTCGTAAGCAGGCGCGAATTTTCCGGTCTTGGGGTCATTGGTTCTGGTGCAGCGCTTGAGAATGATCCCGGATACGCGGCCGTTTTCGTCAACGAGCACTTCCTTCGGGCCCCAGGAGGGATTGATCACAACCTTTTCTTCCTCGGCTTCGGCAATTTCCTCGACAGAGGCGGGCATCGTATCGCGGGACTCGAGGCAGAACATCGAGACTTTCGAGGATCCGAGACGGCCTGCAGTACGAGCGCAGTCGATCGCGACATTTCCGCCTCCGATTACGACCGTTTCGCCGGGAATCTCCGTAATCGTTCCGCCGAGCGCGTTTTCAAGGAAATGAACCGCGATATCCGTGCCCGGCGCGGTTTCATTTGCGACGCCCGGGAGCCTTCCGCCCTGGCAGCCGATGGCGATGTAGAAGGCCTCATAACCCTGCTTTTTCAGCTCCTCGATCGTGATGTCTTTTCCGACTTCCACGCCGCAGCGGATGTCGGCGCCGAGTTCGCGGATCACGTCGATTTCCGCTGCGATGACATCTTTCTCGAGCTTATAAGCCGGAATTCCGTACTGCATCATGCCGCCCGCTTTCTCATGCTTCTCGAAAACGGTCGGGTGGTAGCCGCGTTCCGCGAGGTAATAGGCGCAGGAGAGACCGGCGGGACCGGCGCCGATAATAGCGATCTTCTGGTCCCATTCGCCGATGACGCGGTTGATGTTTTTCTTAGGAATATAGCGGGTTTCCGCATGAAGATCCCGGTCGGCGAGGAAACGCTTCACATCGTCGATCGCGACGGGTTTGTCGATCGTGCCCCTCGTACAGGCGTCTTCACAGCGTTTGTTGCAGACGCGGCCGCAGATCGCGGGGAAGGGGTTCTCACGTTTGATGAGGGCGAGCGCTTCGTCATAGCGGCCTTCCCGGGCCATCTTCAGGTAGCCCTGGATCGGGACGTGCGCGGGGCAGGCGGCCTTGCAGGGCGCGGTACCGGTTTTGTGCGTGTTGATCCGCGCCGTGTCGCGGTAGTTCTCATCCCAGGCGTATTTGCCCCAGCGGATCCGGTCCGGAAGCGGGGATACGGGGTATTTCACTTCGCTGCCGTCCTTCTGACAGAGCTTCTGACCAAGTTTCAGCGCGCCGGCGGGACAGACTTCGACACAGCGGCCGCAGGCGACACAGTTTTCCTTCGTAACCTGCGCAGTATAGGCGCTCTTGGACATGTTCGGCGTATTAAAGAGGAGCGAGGTCCGGAGCGCATTGCAGATCTGAACATTGCAGTTGCAGATGTCGAAGATATGATCTTCGCCGTCGATATTCGTGATCTGGTGAACGTAGCCGTTTTCCTCGGCCCTTTTCAGGATTTCGAGTGCTTCCTCTTTGGTGATGTAATGCGCACGTCCGGTTTCGACAGTGTAATCCGCCATATCGCCGAGCTGGATGCACCAGTCGTTCTCATCATCCGTGCATCCTTCGCCAAGCTTCGCCCGGGAATACCGGCAGGAGCAGATGCCGGCCGAAATGTGGCCTTCGTACTTTTGGAGCCAGTAGGAGATCTTTTCAATGCCCGCAGCTTCGCGGGTCATCGAGACTTCCTTTTCAACCGGGATAACATGCATGCCGATACCGTTTCCGCCGGGGCGGACCATCGGGGTGATGTGCTCCAGCGGCAGGAAGGTCATACGCTCAAACATCCGCGCAACCGCGGGGTTTTTGTCGACGCGGTCCTGGGAAGAATTGAAAAGTTCCGCCGAACCGGGTACAAAATAGCTTGTGCGGTAGCGCTTATCCTTCGGCGCATCTTTGATCGGACCGTTGTCATCGTAATGGTCGCCGTAGTCATACTCGACGAAGCCATGGTAACAGAGAAGCTCCAAAGCGTCATGGAAACGTTTCTCCCCCATGGCGCTGTTCATCTTCTGGAGCTGTTCTTCGGTGTACCATTTGCGCTGCTTCATCGAAAGCGCGATGTCCACTTCATCCTCGTTCAGGATTTCCCGTAAGCCCCAGTATTCCTCGTCGGTCGTCTTGAGGCCGAAAAGCTTGTGCGGGACATTGTCCGTGATTTTCGCGCCGAGTTTTGCGTACTTCTTTTTGCGGTCCGGTTCCCCGTCATACTTCGATTTGGTTTCAGGATTCATATCGAAAATTTCCGGCATGATGATTCCCCTTTCATGAAAAAAAGTCTGGTTATTTCTGCTTCCACGCTGCGGCTTCCGAGCGAAGCCATGCTGTCAGCGCCTCCATACCTTCCCCGGTCTTTGCGGAAACCGGGAAAATGCGGATCCCGGGATTCAGCTTCCTCGCGCGGCCGGCGCATTTTTCAAGATCAAATGTAAAATACGGAAGCGTATCGGTTTTTGTGATAATCAGGGCGTCGCTTTTTTCGAACATCAGCGGATACTTCAGCGGTTTGTCGTCGCCCTCGGGAACGCTGAGGAGCATGATGTTTCTGCCGGCGCCGGTGTCGTATTCGGCGGGACAGATCAGATTCCCGACGTTTTCCAGGAACAGGAGGTCCGGGTTTTTTACAGAGACTGCGTGAACGGCCTCTGCCGTCATCTGCGCATCCATATGGCACATTCCGCCGGTATGCACCTGTACGGCTTCCGCGCCAAAAGCCTCGATGTGTTCCGCGTCGACGGAAGAGGCGATATCTGCCTCAAGAACGGCAATCCGGTACTCCGGAAGCGCCCGGATCAAAGCGGACAAAAGCGTCGTTTTTCCGGCGCCGGGACTCGACATCAGATTGATGAGAAGCGTACCTTTGCGGCGCATTTCCTCCCGCAGAAGATCCGCCTCCCGGTCGTTTTCCGAAGTGACAGGAAGATTCAGTTCCAGCACTTTCATCAGCATCCCCGCCTTTCTTCGATTTTCTGTACCAGCCATTCGCAGAATTCATCAAACCCGCGGTTTTCTTTTGCGGAAACCGGGAAGACTGCGATCGCGGGATTCAGTGCTTTTGCGCGCGATTCTGCGGCTTCCGGGTCGAAATCAAACACCGGGGCGGCGTCGATTTTGTTCAGCAGCATACAGTCTGAAACCGTGAACATGAGCGGATACTTGAGCGGCTTGTCGTCGCCTTCCGGGACGGAGAGGATCATCAGCCGCAGATCCGCCCCGACGTCAAATTCCGCGGGGCAGACGAGATTCCCGACGTTTTCGAGGATCACAAGATCGAGATCCGAAAGTCCCAGCCGTGAAAGTCCCCGGCTGGTCATATCTGCGTCCATATGGCAGAGGCCGCCGGTATGAAGCTGGATGACTTTCGTGCCGGTTTCGGCGATCGTATTCGCATCGGTATCGCCGTCCGCATCCGCCTCCATGATGCCGATGCGGTACCGCTCTCCGAGCCGCTCAATG
>CACYBV010000221.1 GCA_902772745.1 uncultured Eubacteriales bacterium | reverse complement strand
CATCATCTGGAAGAAGCCTTTCGACTGACCGGACTTTTCTTCTTTCAGCTTTGTAAGGGTCGCAGTCAGGTTCTTTTTCTGGATGTCCCAGATCGACAGTCCGTTCAAAGCAGACGGGTCAATGAACATCCCGAGCCCGTCGATATCATCACAGAGGTTGTCGAAATCCTGCGTGCCCATCACTTTTTTCATGATGTTCATCTTGACCGCAAACTTCCGGTCAAACTCCCTCGCCTTGTCGTCGTCCGGGTCTTTGCCGCTTTCCTCAAGATCCTTGCGGCGCTCAAGTTCCTCCTTGACCTCCTTCAGGATTTCCTGCCGGGCATCTTTGATAAAATCATCCAGCATCTCTCCCGTCAGGCCTTCCGCAGAACCGTCCTCGATCATATCCGCAAGCTTCCTGAACGGACTGTTGGGATCTGCTTCCATATCGGACAGTTCCTTCAGCATCTCGGAGGCGCTCATCTTTCCGTCTTCCTTGCCGAAGAGCTTCTCCTCTATGTCGTTGCTGTCCGTCGGCTCTTCCAGCGCTTCCCCGTCGGCGGCAAAAAGGTTCACCGCAAGGCCGATTCCTTCCTCCAGAACCTCGCCTATGTCAAGATCGCCGTCTGTGAGCGGATTTTCATCCCACCACGATGCGCCGCGTTTCTTTTTCCCTTTTTTTCTGGATTCCGCGGGAGAGAAGCCCATATCAAACAAATTCTGCATTTCCTGTGGCATGGCAAAATCTCCTTTTCTGTTCTTGCTGCAGTTATTATATCTCCTGCTGTCCAACAAATGTCCAGCAAAAAACATATATTTTTACATTTCGGCACCTATGATATCAGCATACCACAGCATATTCGGAAAATAAAGAGGCAAAAACAAATCTGCAGCCCGCCATGGCGGTCCCTGTTGCATTTTCTGCCGCCCTCGGCTATAATATTCTCATGAAGTTCTATAAAGATCGCTACGATGTCATTATTATCGGCGGAGCGCCCGCCGGACTTTCGGCTGCAATCGAACTTGCAGAAGCCGGCTGTTCGGTGCTGGTTCTCGAGCAGCAAAACACCCCGGGAGGCGTCTCGACAAGCATTGTCCGAAACGGCTTCGAGATGGAGCTTTCCCTGCACGAAATGTCCGGTGTCGGCGGTATTTTCGACCGTCAGCAGGCAGGTAAGTTTTTTGACCGCCACAGCATCGGTATCAAATGGTACCGCGTCCCGGAAAGTTACACCATTGCCTTTCGGGAGCGGCGCGTCACGATGCACGCAGGACTGCAGCGTTTCGCTGCGGAAGCCGAATCCTGCGTTCCGGGATCCGGCGAGAGCGTTCTGAATTTCCTGCAGCTCTGCAGCGCGGTTTTCGAGTGCGTCAGCCGTTTCTCCAACCCCTCTCTCTCCGCCGTCTCCCGCTCGCTGCACGAACTGGATATCATGTTCAAAACTGCAGGCTACACAACAAAGGACGTCATGGACAGTCTGGACGTCCCCGAGGAAGCGCAGAAGCTTCTCACACCGTACTGGCTCTATGTCGGTTCGCCGCTTTCGGAGCTTCCCTTCACCATCTATGCGGTGCTCGCGGGGGATTACATCGGGCACGGGAGTTTTGTCCCCGAAAAATACAGCTATGAAATGTCCCTCAAACTGGCAGAAAAAGCAGCGGGGCTCGGCGTACAGGTCGAATACCGCCAGCGGGCCGAAAAAATCCTGACGGAGGGCGGAAAAGTCATCGGCGTTCAGACCGCGCACGGACAGAAAATCACCTGTGACTACGTGATCTCCGGCGCCTATCCCGTGCAGGTTTATCAGAATATGATCTCGCCCCCGGAGGCGGTTCCGGCTCAGGCTTTTAAGATGCTCCAAAGCCGAAGCCTGAATTTTACCGTTTTCACGCTGATCCTGATGCTGGAAGGGACGCCGCAGGAGCTCGGCATCGAAAATTACTGCGTTTTTACCGGAGAATCCACCGAATCCGAGCGGATTTTTAATGAAAACATCGCCGGTCCCGGGCCTTATGAGGCGCTGATCGGCGTCTGCCTGAACCTCGCGAATCCAAAAGGCGTGCCCGAGGGCTTTACCAGTTATTCCATTACGGCGCTTCTTCGGCCGGAAGCTTTTTCAGACATTGCGGCAGAAGACTATGAAGCGGTCCGGCAGCGGATCGCAGGGCAGCTTGTCGATACAATGCAGGACAGACTCCGGATTCCGATCCGCGGACATATCCGGGAACTTGTGATCGCAACACCCGTCAGCATCGCGGGACGCTCCGGCTCGCCCGGAGGCTGCATTTACGGATTCCGCCACACGATGACCGACCACATCGGGGCGCGGCTGCTGGCGCAGGGACAGGAGCATTTCATCTCCGGGCTGGAATTTGCCGGCGCGCATGGATTCGCAGGCGACGGAATGGGCACACAGATCATGAACGGCGAAACGGCCGCGAAAAATATCCTGGATCAGAAAAAGAAGGCGGAGGAAAAACTCCGCAGGCTGGATCTTGGGGAAGACAGGGAAAAGAAGTATGAAAATTAAAGGTTTTTTAGAAGATATCAGCGGAATCAAGCGGATTACCAAAGCCCGGCTCGAACAGATCAAAAACGCTCCGGATGGCCCGATTCCGGAGGATCCGATCCGAAAAATCGCGGAAGCCTGGCATCCGGGCGAGCTTTCTCTTGAAGTCTCGGAAGTCCGGGCCGCCGGGGAGGGCGCCAAACTTTTCCGTTTCCGAAAACCCGACGGAACGAAGCTCCCGCTTTTTTTGCCGGGCCAGTATCTTGTGCTGACGGCGGAACCCGACGGGAAACCCGTATCGCGGCCTTATTCGATCTGTTCTTCGCCGGCAGAGGCTTACCGGGAGGACGGATTTGTCGAAATCTGCATCAAAAAGCCGCGGAAGGACGGTTTTTTCGCGGATTGGGTTCTTCGGAACCTGAAGGCCGGAGACCGCGTTTTTGCCGTGATCGGCTGCGGGCAGTTCACTTATGAACCGCTCCGGGATGCGCCGCGGATGCTCGGACTCGCGGGCGGTGCGGGCATCACGCCTTTTGTCTCGATGGCAAGGGAAATCGCCGCGGGAAAAGCGGAGTTTTCGCTCACGATCCTTTACGGCGCAAATTCACCGGAAGAACTGATCCTTTATCCGGAACTCGAAGCGCTCGCCCGGGAAGCGCCGGAGAAGCTCCGGGTTATCCCGGTCATCGCGGAAACCGCATCTTTGGACTCCGGATCCGGATCAGATACCGGGCCGTCTTCGGAAAAGGGCGGTCCGGAGGCTCCCACAGGTTCCGAAGCCGCAGGAGACACCGGAGATTTCTTCTTTGAAAAAGGCTTTATTTCGGCGGAACTGATCCGAAAATACCTGCAGGACAGCGACGGAAACTTTCCCGATACCAGCCTCTTTATCTGCGGACCGCAGGCCATGTACCGGTATCTTGGAGAAGAGCTTGCGAAACTTTCGATCCCGAAGCGCCGCATCCGATTCGAAGTCTTTGGCCAGGCTAAAAACATTGCCCAGTTCGACGGCTATCCCGCGCATGCAATCGGAAAAACCTTCCGGATGACCGTGCACCGCGGCATCCGGGAAGACTGCATCCCGGCCCGGGCGGACGAAAGCATCGCCGTTTCTCTGGAACGCGCGGGCATCCGCCTCGAGACCGGCTGCCGCTCCGGCGAATGCGGCTTCTGCCGCACGAAAGTCCTCGAAGGATCTTTCTTCGTCTGCCCGGAAAACGACGGGCGCCGCGCGGCCGACAGGGATTTCAACTATGTCCACGCCTGCGCAGCATATCCGCTGTCGGATCTTGCAATCCGGATTCCGATCGCATAACGACGGCGCGAAGCAAATTTATGCGCTGCTGTATCGGCTGCTGGACTGCTCCTGCTGAATTCCGTCGCGGGGCGGCTTACAGATGCAGCCCGCAGGCGGTCACCTTAGCGACCACGGCTCCTGTGTCATCTGTGATTTCCGTCTCCGAAAAGCAGGTCCGCTTCCCGTCCTTTACAACCCGGCACGCGCCGAACAGTACCGAGCCCCTCGGTACCGTAAAGTAGCTGATTTCGCTTGTCGTCGTGACCGTCAGCTTTTCCGGGCTGTTCGTCGCGGCGGCAAAGCAGAAATCCGCAAGGGTATAGATCGCGCCGCCCATCACCGCGCCCGCCGCATTCATCAGCTGCGGGCCGATCGGAAGCCGGCATTTTGCATAGCCTTCAGCGCAGTCGAGAAGCTCGATGCCGGTGGTTTTTGTCGCATAGATATCATGTCGGAAAAACTCTCTTGCCTCGTCAATATCCGTCACAGCCATTTCTCCTTTTCAAAGTCTTCGGATACGGAAGATTCGGGGGGAGCCTCCGCAGCTTCCGTCAGATCCTCCGCTGCGGCTTTCGCTTCTTCCACTGCTTCCTCCGCCGCTTTTTCTGCTTTCCGTTTGTGCCGTTCCTCGACCCGCTTCAGCACATATTCCTGATAGACAATCGAAATAATCGCGGCGAGCGGCACCGCAAGGAGCATGCCCGCCATACCGAACATTTTTCCGAAAATCAGAATCGCGATCAGGATCCAGATTCCCTGGATGCCGAATCCGTCGCCGTACATTTTGGGCTTGATGACGTAGCTGTCAATCGTCTGCAGAACAATCGAAAAGGCGATGAAAATCAGCGCCATATAGGGATGGCCGTTCAGCAGAAGCAGCAGCGCCGACAGAATTGCACCGACAATCGGTCCGAAAGTCGGGATCAGGTTCGTGACGCCGACCACCATCGAGATAAAGGGTACCAGCGGCATGCGCATAATCAGCATAAAGATCGCGTTCGCGACGCCGATGATCACGCCGTCCACAAAGTTCAGCCCGATGAAGCGGATGAAAATCCGGTGGCAGCGGCTGAAGAAAGCCGTATGCGATTCGTACTGTTCCTTCGTCAGAATCGCCCTGCGGAAACGCTGGAGGCCTGCAAGAAGGCTTTCCCTGCCGAGAAGGAAATAGATCATCAGCACAAAGCCGATCAGGAAATTGATAAAGCCGTTTCCGACCGATACGGAAGTCGAGAGCACCTTGTCCATGTTGTTCATGACCATGTCCCCGAACTTTCCGAACCAGCCTTCGATCGAATTGCTGAAGCGGCTCGTATCGATCCGCATCCTCGCCATAACATTCGCGACATTATTGAGATAACGCTCGAGATTCCCGCGGTAAGAGGAGAAGTTCTGGTACATGTTCTTGACACTTTCGATCACCGACGGCACGAGAAGGATCAGAAGACCCGCGACCGACACCACAAAAGTCAGGACTGCAAGAAGCACTGCGAAAGTGTGCTTCAGTTTCTCCTTCTTCATTTTTTTCAGAACATGGTCCTTGAAAACGTTCACGAGAGGATTCAGGATGTACGAAAGAATCAGCCCGATAATAACCGGCATGAACAGATTGTAAATGTTCCGCAGCCCGCTTACGATTCCGCTGAAATGCGACAGCAGGACATACAAAAGCACCGCCGAACAGGCTGCGACCGTATAATACAGCCAGGGCCGGTTCAGCGCTTCCCTGAATTTCTCACGTCTGCTTTTTTTCTTGGTTCCGTTCATGCTTCCTCCCTGTGCTTTACGGTTCGGGATAGGAAAAACGGCGGTTTTCCCGAAGTTCTTCCCTGTATTTTGCGATATAATATTTTGCCATTCCGAGGTTCTGCTCCGAAAAGTTCCCGCACTCTTCCGGTTTCGCTCCCGGAATCTCCCCTTCATAACCGAGGATAAAATCACACATTTCCATGACGAGGCCGTAAACCTCTTCCGGTGAAAGATCCCCGAACATCAGAAGATAACAGCCGGTTCTGCAGCCCATCGGCCCGAAATAGACGATCTCATCCTTTTTCGCACTGTTTCGAAGAAATGTCGCGCCGAGGTGCTCGATGGTATGCAGCGCGGGCATATCGATCACCGGTTCCCGGTTCGGCGCCGTGATCCTAAGGTCGAAAGTCGTCACAACCGTGTCTTTGTTCCGGTCTCTCCGGGAAACATAGAGCCCCGGAAGCAGTTTCAGATGGTCAATGCTGAAGCTTGCGATGCGTTCCATGCATGTTCTGTCCTTTCCTTTTCTGTAGGCAATTATTATAGCACGAATTCACCTTTTCGTGAACCTCTTTTCTCAGCCTCTTTTTACTTTTCCGACAATGCTCATCGCAAAAAACACCAGAAGCTCCACAATCACGATCGTCGCGCCGACCGGCGTCGACAGCAGGATCGACAAAAGAACCCCGAAAAGCGCCGAAAGCCCCGCGAGAACCACCGAGAGGACGGTCACATTTTTAAAGGATTTCGCGACCCGCATCGCTGAAAGCGCCGGGAAAATGATCAGCGCCGACACGAGAAGCGACCCGACAAGCCGCATCGCAAGCACGATGATCAGCGCAATCATGACCGCGATCAGGAGATTGATCGCGGAGGTCTTCGTCCCGACCGCCTTCGCAAAATTCTCGTCAAAGGTCACCGCAAAAATCCGTGTGTAGAACAGGATGAAGAGTCCCGCCGTGATCGCCGAAAGGATCAGGCAGAAAATAACGTCCGAAAGCCTCAGCGTCAGCATCGACTGCGAGCCAAAAAGCGTCGAACAGACATCGCCGGCAAGATTCGTCGAGGTCGAAAACAGACTCATCAGAAGATATCCGCCGGCAAGCGCGGAGACGGAAATCATCGCGATCGCCGCATCGCCCTTGATTTTCGCGTTCTGCCCGGTCCGAAGGAGCAGCACCGCCGCCAGGATGGTCAGAGGGAGCACAATTATCATGCTGTCCGTGTTTTTCATCATCGCCGCAAGTCCCGGAAGGACCCCTGCCTGCTGCATTTTCTGCAGCAGAAGCTGCAGCACGGACGCGACCGCAATCGCGCCGAAAGCGACATGAGAAAGCCCGTCTCCGATAAAGGAAAACCGTTTCAGGACCAGCGTCACCCCGAGGAGTGAGGCGCAGAGTGCTACGAGAACGCCGACAATCAGGGCGTAGCGCGCGAAAGGATACTGCATGTATGTAAATATGGTCTGCATCTTCCGGCCTCCTTACATCGGGTGCGAAAGCCGGATCGCGCTCTTTGTCTTTTCTTCGCCGAGAAGATGCGGCTTTCCGATTCTCGTCCGGTGATAGTCCTTCACCGTTCCGAAGAACATTTCCTTCCCGACATGCAGGATATGCGTCGCATAGGAAAGCGCCGATACGACGTCATGAGAAATCATCACAATCGTCGTGCCGTCTTTGTTCAGCTCGCGGATCAGCCGGTACATTTCCTGGCTTGCAGAAGGATCCAGGCCGGCAACCGGCTCATCAAGAAGCAGCATCCTCCGGCTCGCCGAGACCGCGCGCGCAAGGAGCACGCGCTGTTTCTGTCCGCCCGAAAGCGTGGAAAAGCTCTGCTCCGAGAGATCGGAGATCCCCATGCGCGAAAGATTCTCCTCCGCGGCTTTTTTCATTTCCTTTGTGTAGAAAAAGCGCCTCCCGAGCTGCGCCTGGAAGCCGGACAGCACGATTTCCCGGACCGAAGCCGGAAAGTCCCGCTGCACTTCGGTCTGCTGCGGAAGATATCCGATCATCTGGGCCGTCAGCCCGTCCCCGTAATGCACTTCGCCGCCCATCGGCTTCTGCAGCCCGAGGATCGTGCGCATCAGCGTCGATTTTCCCGCGCCGTTCTCTCCGACGATACAGAGATACTCACCCCGGTGAACAGCAAAATTCAGATGGGAAACGAGCGCCTTTCCTTCATACCCGAGCTCAAGATCCTTTGCGAGGAGCTCCGGCTCGCGGACTTCCTTTATTTCGCTCATATTCCCTGCTCCTTCCTGCACGCTTCGCAGAGTCCGTAGAAAACCGTCCGCCTGGGGTCGATCAGAAAGCCGTGCTCTTCCGTGATATGACGCTCAAACTCGGTGATTTCGCCGCACTGCAGATGAAACAGCATTCCGCAGCGCTCGCATTTCAGGTGGTAACACAGCGGGTCCTGTATACCGTCGCCGACGTATTCGAAACAGGCGCTCTCTCCTTCACCGAGCTGGTATTTCTTGACCTGCCCTTCCGAGATCAGGCGCTCCAGCTGACGGTAAATCGTCGCGGTCCCGATCTTCTGTCCGCCGGCGCGGAAGTGCTCGCAGATATCCGCCGCAGTGAAATGTGTACGCGGATTTTCCGCAAGGTAGGAAAGCAGCTGTTCGTGCTGTCTGGTTTTGTATTGATTTTTCTCAGCCATAAGGGCCTCCGGCAAAAATTCGGATTTGAAAATGAAAATCATTTTCAAATCCGAATTATAATACACCGTTCTTCTTCTGTCAAGCACCGGTCCTGAATTCGCCTTTCTCTTTAGAAGCACCGCTCCTTCCGTGCTTTTCTGCACTCCTGGATATTGCCGCAGTGATAGCACAGCTCGTTCTGGCAGATACCGTCATTATCGAAAAAGGAGCGGATGTTTCCGACCGTCGTTTCCGCAATGTTCTGGAGCGCCTCCTCCGTCAGGAAAGCCTGGTGCGAGGTCACAATCACGTTCGGAAGGGAAATCAGCCGCGACAGAAGTTCATCGTCAAGGATATGGCCAGAGCGGTCCTCAAAGAAGATGTCCGCTTCCTCCTCATAGACATCGAGGCAGGCCGCGCCGACTTTTCGCGCCCGAAGGCCCTGTAAAAGCGCCTCGGCGTCGATCAGTCCGCCCCGGGACGTGTTCAGGATCACGACGCCTTTTTTCATCTTTTCGATCGCCTGTTCATTAATAAGATGCCTGGTCTCCTCCGTCAGCGGACAGTGCAGCGAAATGATGTCGCTCCTTTCAAAGAGCTCCTGAAGAGAAACATATTCGATCCCGCTGCCTTCTCTGGGGAACAGGTCGTATGCAATCACATTCATCCCGAAGCCCCTGCAGATATCCATGAAAATGCAGCCGATTTTGCCGGTTCCGATGATGCCTGCGGTCTTTCCATGCAGATCAAAACCGGTCAGTCCGTTCAGCGAAAAGTTGAAGTCCCGCGTCCGGTTGTAAGCCTTGTGAATCCGGCGGATCGAAGTCAGAAGAAGCGCTGCGGTATGCTCCGCCACTGCATAGGGCGAATAGGCGGGTACATGCACCACATGGACTTTTCCGTAGGCGCGGCGAATATCGACGTTGTTGTAGCCCGCACAGCGAAGAGCGATGATTTTGACTCCGTACTCATACAGTTTGTCGATGACTGCAGCATTCACGGTATCATTGACGAAGACGCAGACCGCATCGCAGCCCCGGGCAAGTTCCGCCGTGTCTTCCGTGAGTTTTGTCTCCAGGAATTTATACTCGATGCCGGACTGTACGCTGTACTGCGAAAATGAAGGGATATCATAGGATTTTGTATCGAAAAAAGCGGTTTTGATCATCGGATGGTCTCCTTTTTCAGTGTTTTGTTATGGGACAATCATACCACAAAGCGCGCGGAGAGGCAAGGCAGGAATCAACGCTCCTGCGAAGGCACAGCGCGGTCTCGATGACGGTCTGCGGGCCTGTAAACAGCAAACGGTTTCCGGCTGAATATCATGCTGATTTCAGTCCGGTTCTTGCATTGTCATCATTTCTGTGCTATGCTTTTCCCGGATCACAGGAAAACTGAAGGATCGATTGAGTATGAAGGAAAAGCTGAATTTTTACAAAGATCATTACGATGTCATCGTTATCGGGGCGGCGCTCGCAGGCCTTTCGGCGGCCATCACGATGCAAAAAGCCGGGAAATCGGTGCTTGTCCTGGAACGCCACAACCTCCCCGGAGGCGTTGCGACAAGCTTTGTCCGGGGCGGCGCGGAGCTCGAGGCCACACTCCATGAAATGATGGAAATCGGCCCGAAAGAGGACAGAAGAAAGGTCGGACGGATCCTCTCGGAACTCGGCGCCGGGATTGACTGGGTTCCGGTGCCGGACGCCTATCATCTGTCGATTCCCGGAGTGGAAAAAACCTTCCATACAGGGTTTGAGCGTTTCGCGTCAGAAGCGGATCAGATCTGTCCCGGATGTTATAATAAGCTT
>CACYBV010000220.1 GCA_902772745.1 uncultured Eubacteriales bacterium | reverse complement strand
GACGGCCGTCCGGTTTCTTCTGATATAGCAGATGAAAAGCTCTCGGCGCTTCTCGAGTGCTTCAGCCCCTCCGAATGCACCGCACAGGCGGTTTCGGAAGTCCTCCGCGGAGAAGTGAATCCTTCCGGAAAACTGCCGCTTTCGGTGGCCTTCAACGCCGGCCAGCTTCCGGTCTACTATAACCATCCGAACGGCTCCGAGTGGCACCAGGGCATGTCGATCGGTTTCCAGAATTATGTCGACTGCCCGCATTATCCGAGATATTTCTTCGGCTACGGACTTTCCTATACGGATTTCCGGTATTCGGACCTGAAGGTGAACGGTATCCTGCAGCAGGAAGAAGAAATGACGGGCGGCGCGGAAAAGATCCGGCTTCGTTCGGAATTTGGACAAACACTTGATAACGCAGCAAGTATTACGCCGGAAGCGAGAGAATTCTTCAGAAAAATATCTCAGGAAAACAACCTTTCCGAAGACCAGATCCCCGGTGTGTTTCCGGATGAGAAGTTTACAGTCAGCCTGAAGCTGAAGAATACAGGAGATGTTTCCGGCACCGAGGTCGTGCAGCTTTACCTTCGCGACAAGTTCGCATCGATGACGCGGCCGAACCAGGAGCTTGTCGGATTCAAACGGGTCGCGCTTGCCCCAGGTGAATCGAAAAAGGTCGTTTTTACGGTCGATCCGAGCGTCATGGCATTCCTGACCCGGGATATGAAGTGGAAGGCCGAAAAAGGCCGTTTTGACGTGCTTGTCGGTTCTTCTTCTGCGGACATCCGCCTGATCGGCGCCTATACGCTGGATGCGGACCGTTTCATCGAAGGGAAGAAGAGAAGCTTCTATGCAAAGGCCGAAGTCCTGTAAACAATCATCGAAGCCGCTGCTTCTGCGTGCCGCAGGACAGCGGCTTTATGCACAGCAGATCCGGCAGGCTGCGAACTGTTAAAAATGTCACAATTGCTGTCATTTTGTGTTGCATATCTGGCTGAATGCAGTATAATCGGTTTATCTCTATTCGGATTCAGATACAGGAACTCTCCGACAGCTGTACCGCCGGCGAAACTTAACAGGAATCCTCAGACAGGAGGTCTTTCGTGCCCCAAAAATACAACGACTACCATCTGGACATCATTCTGCAGCTTTCGCAGTCATTGAAAAATCATCCGGCCCTTGGAAAATACCAGGGTGCTGATGATCTCGGCTATATTTTCGACATTCAGCAGGGTCTCGAATATCTGTCTGAAGAGGTCAAGGCCGCGAAACATAACACGATCGATACCGCCTCCGGAATGCGCATGCGGTCCATTGATTTCGGGTCAGATGATCTTAAGAATCTTCCCCATGCCCTGGACAACTGCCATGAATCAATCACCGATGTCCTGAAAGACCGGGATCTGATGCGGCAGGAGCCTCTGCTCCATGCCTATCTTCGGTATGCCGATATGCAGATGAAACGGGCCGGAATGGAGGGAACGGACGCACTGGTCCATTTCGAAGATCCCGCAACCAGCGTTGCGGCGGGCATATTTAATGCATTTGCTCATCTTCCGGATTCAGCCGAAATGGAGCAGATCCGGCAGCAAGATAAAGAGGCCTATGCTGCCGGTCAGGCGATGATTCAATATCTGAATGCCTATGTGGATTATTATACTCCGGACCCGCCGGTCAAACCGGGCGAACTCGGCAAGCTGGATCCGGAAGCGCTGAAAGCAGAAAAAATCCGCAAGATGGAAAACCTTCAGCAGAAAGCCCTCGCATTCACAAAAGCCGGAGAGAAAAATGTACGGGCCTTTCTGGAGGCATCTGGAAACAGTCAGCAGATTTATAATTTTAGTGCCACAACATTCAACGCGGATCCGGAACCAAGGCCGCAGGACAGCCCCGAGCACTTTCAGAACCGACTTCTTCTCGGTCACGGTCCGAAAGCAGTCGAAGCACAGCTGCGTGCTCAGCGCGCTCTTCTTCTGCAGGGCGTATCTCTCGAAGAATCCCGGCTCATGATTGAGTTCGCCACGCAGATCAAAGCCATTAAATCCGATTCGGAAGGCAGAAACTTTTACGTCAGAAATATGACAGAGCCATTCAAAAGTCAGATGGAGAAACTCGTCCGGCTTTCTGATGAATGTCATCAAAGACTCACTTCCGGCTTTGCTTCCACAGAAGAGAAGAACGAATTCTTCAAAACCCTGGCAGAAAGCGCCGAGGACTACAAAGCCTCTGTCTATGACTCTGCGCTTGGCAGAAAAATCCTTGCAGATCCCAAAGTCTCGACTACGATCCAAAACGTTAACGATAACTACAGCATCAAAATGTTTCCCTTGCTCCAGTCCGAGTCAAGTGTATTTAACCGTGTCATTCATCTCAAAAACCGCGAGGCTGCGCTGGACAAGCTGAGCCATTTTGGTCAACAGATCGAATTTAACCCTTCCTTTTCCGTACTGCTGAATACAGGAAAACACGGTATGGGGCCGAAGGACCAAAAGGAATACCAGGATTTTGAAGATTTTCGTAAAACCGTGGATACGGTTGCCCGCCTGTCTTCGAAGAAACATAAAAACAGTCTTGAAAAAAAACGCCTCGGCGAATGCTATCTTACACTTGAACAAAAAAGTGAGGCCTACCTGAAGGATGTTCTGGATGACCCGGACCGCAGTCAGAATCCGAAAACCCTGAATGTGACAAAAGAGCGTGTGATCGGTGCACTGGACGTGCTTCAGCGGACTAATCCGGAAAAGGCGGAGATCATGCGCAGAAAGACAGCCGGTCTTTTCGGAAGAGAACTTTCCCGTGAGGAAGTAAGTCAGGAAGCTGTCACGCTTCGGGACAGAAAACCGAATTACAGCCGGTATTTTCAACTTCACACAGGGCAGGCTGTTTCCGATGTTCCTGCCGGGAAGCTTTCGGAGTATGCCGCCAAGGCCGCTGCCGCACTGCTCTATTTAAATGAACCCCATCGTGAGTTTAATATTGCCGCCGTACGTGGCACCGCCCAAATACTGCTTGACAATCCGGAGTTCCGTGCTGTGCTGAAAGCAACCGGCTCGACTAAATTAAGAGAAACTCTCTCTTCCGGTGATCCGGTTCGGATAGCGAAACTGACCGGAGGCGGAGAGATACGATACGCCGTTTCTGCTGAAGCGAAATCGAAATTTGCCGCTCTTGCTGCCGGGATGGATACAAATAAGCGCTCCAAAAAGTGGCTGGCCCTGAAGCAGACTCTTGGAAACGCCAGCATGAAAGACAGCCGCGGTGTTTTTAACGCTGTAGAAGGATATCTGAAAGGAAAGAAGGCTGTCAGCAGTGATCCTAAACGGCAGGAATCCGTCAGACTGGCCTTAAATGCGCTGGCGATTGCAGCCAAAAACGGTGACGAAGTGGCCAAAGCACGCGCACAGATCCTGGTTGACCGTTTCAATAAGGTACGGGGTGTTCAGCCAGGTCATAAGGATTATGTCGACCTGAAGAACTTCGGGGTCCAGGAACTGGCTGCCGAACAGCCTAAGAACCAGATGAGTCTGTCAAACTAGCAGGTGAGACTTGCAGTAACACCCGTTGAGGCTGCAGGGCGAAGAGGCCGGAAAGATGATAGAAAACGTCGGTAAAGACCTTCTTTCAGGTGAAAACCCGGAACAAGAGGAACAGAAAGTGTCGTTGCCTCCTTTCTTTCCACGGCGCTGAATACGGCGCTTCCGGCGATGGTCGAATCTCTCGGGGTTTCGGTCGATACCGGACAGTGGATTACTTCGGGTTTCTCACTCGCGATGGGCATCGTGATGCCTTTGACGGCCTTTTTGATTACGCGCTTCAGGACGAAGGGACTGTATCTTCTCGGCCTGGTTCTTTTTGTCGCGGGGTCCGTGCTGTGCGCGCTTTCAAATTCCTTCATTCCGATGATGGGGGGACGCGTCCTGCAGGCCGCATCAAACGGCATCCTTGTCGCGATGACGCAGGTCGTGATCCTCTCGATTTTCCCGAAGGAAAAGCAGGGAGGCTATATGGGCTGGTACGGGCTCGCAGTTTCGGCGGCGCCGATGGTCGCGCCGACTTTAGGAGGTCTTCTGGTGGACGCTTTAGGCTGGCGCTCGATTTTTTGGATTGTCGCGGTCCTGATGGCGGCTGCCGGGATGACCCTGATCCGAGGGGAGAAGGAAGCTTAATTACTGTACCTTCGTCAGTCCGACCCAGTCCAGACCTTCTTCAATATGAGCGTCCCAGCTGTCCCAGTTGTGGATACCGGGATAAGTCACGAAATGATAGGAGAACGGATTCCCGGGAATGGACAGGAAAAATTTCTCCATCGAAGCCGCCCAGCGCATTCCGTCGGTCTCGTCCGTTCCCATGTAGTGGAAGATTTTCGGGAAGGGACCGCCTGATGCGGCAATCTTTTCTGCCAGATGGAAGGCGTCATAGTCTGTTCCGACCAGATCGGGGAAGCGATCTCCGTAAATCCGTCTCATCGCCTTGTGCCAGCCCGGCCAGCTTTCCTCCGTGATCGTCTTCGCCTGTTCCTGAAAGGCGTCCGCCGGGAAGTTCGACGCGGAAAGCACAATCAGGCCGCTGTAGAGGTCCGGACGGGTGAGGCCGACAGTGAGCGCGCCGCAGCCGCCCATCGAAAGGCCGCCGATAAAGACGTCTTCACGTCGTTTTGAGACGCCGAAATATTTCGCTGCTATTTCAGGCAGCTCCTTTGTGATGTAGTCGAGAAATGCAAGGCCGTTTGCCATATTGTTGTAGAAGGAGAAACCTCCGTCCGGCATAATGACCGCCAGATTTCGCTTCATTGCGTAGCGCTCGATTGAAGTGTTGCGCATCCAGGCGGTATGATCCTCCGACCAGCCGTGCAGCAGATAGATGACTCTGAATCCGTACTCGGGCTTATCACATTCCGGCAGGATAACGTTAATGCTGACGCTCTTGCCGAGTGTCTTTGAGAAAAAACTGAAAGTTCCGCTTGCCATAATAATACCTCCATAGATGAATGAACAGTACCATCATATCACTTTTTTTCATTTATTTCCATAAAACCTGATGAAAAAATCAACGAGGGAGAGACATAACAGCCGGCGGAGGCGGCTCGTCGAACTTAAGTGAAGACAACGATACCTGGTTTGCTTAGTGGATCTAAATTCTGGAGAGAACGGAAGGCGAAAAAGAAGCCGGCGGGAAAGACAGCGTTCCATCCTGACGGGAACAGCCGCACACAAAGAAGACCTGACTTTGGAGGATACAATGAACTGGAACCATGCACGCTGGATCAAAATTCCGGCGGAGTAATACAGAGACCGTGGCGTATACGCCGGTGATGACGGCGGACGCTTTGCGTATTTTCGCTGCGATGCAGTGCTTCCTGAAAAGTGCAGACTGACAGCACTGATCAGCGCTTCATTCAGGTACCGCCTTTTTGTCAATGAAAAGGCAGTGCTTTCCGGTCCGTGCAAAGGGGATCGGTTCCGGCAGTATTACGAGGAAATCGATCTGTCGGAATACTTAAGACCGGGCAGAAATGTTTTTGCAGTCCAGGTTCTGTATAATAACCCGTATATTGCCGAGGAGCAGACAGATACACGCGCGGCAATCTACGGTGTTATGGGAATTCCGGCGGGACACCGGCTGGCTTTTGAAGGAGTATGTGCTGATGAGTCCGGAAGAACCGTCTGTGACCTGACGACCGGACATGCGGACTGGCGTGTGTATCTGGACGGCAGTTTTTACCTGAAATCAACGGAAATCACGCAGTTTCTCGGCGCGGTGATCGAGGAGATTGATTTTCGGGAAAGCCCTGCAGGATGGAAATCTGCGGACTATGATATTGCTGCCTGGAAGCAGGCCCTGCCCGGGGCACCTGCGGGCATTCCCGGTCCGCTTTCCGCCGCCGGTGTCGAGCCGATCTTCCGGATGCGTCCGCGTGAAATTCCGCTTCTGTATGAGACGGAAGACGGCTTTAAAGAGGCGTTTGCCGG
>CACYBV010000219.1 GCA_902772745.1 uncultured Eubacteriales bacterium | reverse complement strand
GGCGCTTGTCATATTTGTTCAGTACAGAAAACGAAAGAAGCTGAGCATGCAGCTCAAACCCGGAGAAATTCTCTGCAAATGCGGCACCGCTAACCGGGCGCAGGCGAGATTCTGCAGAAAATGCGGGAGACCGCTGACAGCGAAAAAGAGCAAAAAAAGTTCGGAAGTCAGATGGAAACAGCATTAACGAAGAGCTGGAAAGAGGGAAGATGTGAAAAAAGCGATTGTCATAATTACCGCGTTGCTCGGTTTTGTCCTGATTCTCTGCGGCGGGGCCCTGTTGTATTACCTGAATTCACCGGCGCTTCGCTTCGAATCGGATTTTGACCATGGCCTGACTGAGGAACTTGACGATCTGTACAATCAGAAGATTAAGGGACGGCCGCTCGAGGAGAACCTGCTTCGCCTCAGAATGAACGGAAAGGCAGAGAAGCTCGCGGAAGAATACATCGCTGGCCGGGCGGATTACGAGACGACCATCGGAAAGCTGCAGGTCCTTCGGTCGCTTCCGCTGTACTTTATGGAGAATGAGCTTGACAGCAGCATTCGGGCTGTCGAAAAAGTGCATAATAAGGAGATTGGGAAGCAGGAAGCCGCAGAAGGAGACGAAGACAGCGGCGCTGATCAAGAAAGCACGGAAGTCCTGGCGGATGAAACTGGTGAATCCGAATCCCAGGCCGCAGAAACCGCTGAGGATACGTCGGAAGCCGGCACGGAACCGGAGACTGAGACGGAAACTGAATCGGAGACTGAGACCGAGACTGAGACTGAGACGGAAACTGAATCCGAATCCGAAACTGAGACTGAGACCGAAACCGAGACTGAGAGCGAAACTGAGACGGAAACAGAAACGGAAACTGAGCCTGAAACCGAGCCGCCGATCGTGATAGAGATAAAAGAAACTCAGACGCCTCTGACAGCACTTTCCTACAATGTCACACAGGGCGGATTCCATACCATCGGCGAGTGCAGCGATGTTTACGGCGCAGTATACCGGAATGCCATTGCGGGAACGGTTTCCAATGTGGACAATACTGCGGATTATGCGCTGAACGGGGAATATGACTCATTCTCAGGACTTGTAATCCGCGACAGCAAGGCGTCGAATGCCAATCTGCAGAACCCAAACCGCACGGATATCACCCTGTCCGTTTACGGCGACGGCGAGCTTCTGTTCCGATCCGTCTCCGCAAACCTTACGGGCGGCGAGAAACAGGAATTCAATGTGAATGTGGAAGGCGTCAGGACGCTTCGGGTTGTTATAAACGGTACGAATTTCATCCGGCTGTGCAATGCGACGCTGGTGAGTGTTGAGACGAAAGGAGATGTCCCGGAAGGATTATCGGTATACAGGGTGATCCGCACGGACAGCCTTAATGTTTACGCTGCACCGGACAGGAATTCAGAGGTTATCGGAACAGTCGGTTCCGGAAATATCGTCAGTACAACGCTCTTCCAGGAGGGGTATTACGGACAATGGTTTGCACCTCTTGAGAACGGCTTTATGAGAATAAATTTTCAGGGAAGGAACGGATATGTCTATCTTACATATTTGCAGTATGTGAGCGGAAAAGAGATCAGCATGGACCCGAACAGATGGTATCCTGTTGAAAAAGAACAACTTTACCTGGAACCGTCTGAGTCATCTGATGTGATTGCATCTGCTGAAAATATGTTTGTACAATGGTTGGGATATGTAAAGGATCCTGAATATACTTTGGTATACTGCAAAGAATGGGGATTTTGTTATATCCGGGGCGTGATCGAGACGGACGACGCCTAATCAGTAGCAGCAGCCGACCGGAAGTTATGGGATTGATCCAGGTCTGGCATCAGAGACCAAATCTCAATTAATCAAAGAAGATGGAAGACACCGGGTAGAAAACGTGAAAAAAGCATTCATCGTTTTTGCTGCCGTATTCAGCACTTTACTGATCCTCGGCAGCACAGCACTCCTCCTTTATATTAACTCTCCGACGCGGAAATTCGCGTCGGATTTTGATGCCGGCCGCACGGAGAACCTGAGCAGCCTGTACCATGCGAAGATTCAGGGGCATCCGCTCCGGGAAAAACGGCTTCAGCGGATGATGGAAGGAAAAGCCCAGAAAGCCGCATATCAGTATCTCTCCGGTCAGACAGAATACGATCTGACCTTGAAGAAGCTCCGGCTCCTGCAGGAACTTCATCTGGATCTTTCGGATACGGAGATGGAGAAGTGTATCGGAGAAGTGGAGCGGGCACATGAAGGAGATACGGACGGACAGGAGACAGCAGCGGATGTGAGCCGGGAAGAATCGCGGGAAGAGAATCTTTCCGATGATGAGCCGTCGGACACTTCCGAGGAGCAGATTCAGGACACTTCCGAGGAGCAGATTCAGGATGCTTCCGAAGATGAGACGGCGAAAGCTCCTGACAATACGGATCCCTCAGTTATCGAGCTTGACATCAGCAGTTCCGGCCTGACCGAACTTCCGGATCTTTCGAAGTATCCGAACCTGGAGACCTTAAACGCTGTCAGTAACAGCATTTCCGATTTCAGCGCGGTTTCTGAATCCCGGAAGCTGAAAACCCTCTGGATTGCCGGGAACCCCTTTGACTCCCTTGAGTTCCTCAGGGGGATGGACAGTATCGAAAACCTTGGAATCGGGGAAAGCAGCCTCTCCGATATTTCAGTCGTAACGAGTCTCCCGAACCTTCGGATCCTTGATTTCTGGTATACGAATGTCAGTGATATTTCCATGCTGAGCGGCATGAACGGGCTGGAGGAAGTGTATATGAGCTATTCGAATGTGACGACGCTTCAGCCGATCATGAATCTCCCGAATCTCCGGGTGATTTCGATCCGCGGACTGGATATCCCCGAGTCGGAGATCAGCGAATTTGTCAGAAAGCATCCGAACTGCAGGATTTACAGGGATTAATCCGGGTCGCTGTACTGCTTCACTTCCGCAATGATCCGGTAGAATGTATCGATACCGAAAGGATAATACTCGTTCAGCCCGTTTCCGGGAAGGTTGGCGGTCTTGATCCCGTGGCAGTCTGCGAGTTCCTGGGAATAGTTTTCCAGTTTGTAGACATAAGCCCAGGAAACATCGGCGGCATACTGGGTTACGAGATACTGGATATCATGGCTCAGGACCCGTACGCCGTCGGCGTCGGCGATCAGCTGGACTTTGGCCATCCCGCCGAGAACACTCATCGTTTCATCCTGCAGGGAAATGTAGTTCCCAAGGGAAAAATAGCAGAGGGAGCGGTTGCCGTTTTCGGTGGTGATCCAACGGATCGGTTCGAGTACATGCGGATGCGTGCCGATGATCAGGTCCGCCCCGTTCTCGGTGAAAAACTCTGCCCAGCGGTCCTGTTCGAAGCTTTCCACCAACTGGTATTCTTCACCCCAGTGCGGGAAGACGATCGTAAAGTCCGCAAGCTCTTCCGCGCGCTGCAGGTCCCAGGCGATGCGCCCCTTGTCTTCTTCCCGCATCATATCGATCAGATACGGCTGATCGTATGGAAATCCCGCGTTGATGCCGTAGCAGTAGTTCAGGACCGCGATCCGGACACCGTTTCGCTCGATCACACGGATACGGTCCTGGTCTTCCGCATTCTCATGGATGCCGATCGAATACACGTCAGGATAGTTTTTCCAGTAATTCATAGTCCGGAAAATGCCGTCCGTACCCATGTCGCGGACATGGTTTGTGGCATTCAGGACAACATCAAAACCGGCCCGCACTTCCGCATCGCCAAGTTCCTGGTATACGTTGAAGTTCGGGTAATTCTTCAGTCCGAATTCGTTTCCGCCGAAGGGGACTTCATTATTGACAACGGCGATGTCCGCCGAAATGAGCTCATCGCGGATCGGATCGAAGCAGAAATCATAGTTCAGCGATCCGTCGGGCTGGAACGCATATCCGCTGACACCGGGGTGCATCAGCATATCGCCGATTGCAACAACCGATACATATCTCGGAACGATTTCTTCCGGCGGTTCCGGCGTCGTGCTTGTGACAGCGGCCTGAGAAGACTCCTCCGCTTTGACAGACTCCTGAACCAGCGACGCTTCTTCCGCTTCCCTGGACGCTTCCGCCCGGCTGGCTTCTTCCGCGGCCTGTGCTTCTTCCTCTGCCCGGGACAGTTCTTCGGCGGCTTTTTCTGATTCCGCCTGAGGATCATACTCAGACGGAACGGCATCTTCCTCCGAAGGCACCGATTCCGAACGGACAATCGGCCCGATTTCTTCGACAATTGCGGGGAGCGGATCCGTTGGTTCCGAAGTCTCGTAAGTCTCCGATTTCTGCGGAACCGCCGACTGATCCGCAGAAAGGGTGCGGGCAGGCACGGCATCCGAAGAGGAGCCGGACAAAAGGAAAACCAGCATGACAGGCAGAAGCTCCCACAGAAGTGTCAGGAGCGCTACGGGCATCAGCGCAGGCGCTTTTTTGTCGCTCTTCCGAAGCAGCAGACCGAACAGGATGCCAAAGCCGCCGCCGAGAAATGCAGTCAGGATAAAAAGAAGGGGGCTGTCGGATCTGGTCCTGGGGGACCGGCGCAGTATCAAAATCAGGGAAAGAACATTTGCCAGTATGAGATAGATGATTAAAACAGATATCAGGATATGTTTCGTACTTGATTCCTCCGTTTTTTTGTTCGTGCCTATTGTAGCACCCGGAGTTTGTGATCGTCAAGTGATAGAAGAGACGAATTTAAGCGGCCTTTTCTGAAATGTTAAGACAATATTACATAAACGTTGCATTTTGTAAAAAGATGTGCTATAATACGTGTATTATGAGGGGTATGCCCGAAAAAACCGAAAGGAGCCGCTGTTATGATGAAAAAAATAATATCAGCCATCGTGGCGATATTCAGTATCTGCCTGATTTCCGGATGTGCAGCGGAAACTCTTGCGGCGACTTCGGATACAAAGGCTGTATCTTATTCGGCGGAAGAGTCGGCTTCACAGGAAGTTTCCGACGATGAATATGTGGTTGCGGGGGAAGAGTTCTTTGCCACAGAGGCTCCGACGACCACCGCAGAAATCCCGGAATCCGAGGAGAGCTCTCCTGCACAGACGGAAGCGGAAACTGAAGCAACGGAAGAAGAAACGACTGAGGCGGAAGAAACAAAATCCGAAGAAATCGGCAGGATGGCGCTTGCTGTCGTTCCGAATTATGTGAATGTCCGGACGGAGCCGAATGTTGACAGTGAAGTGGTCGGCAAGATTTACAATGACTGTGCCGCCTATATCCTGGAGGTAATGGAAGAAGAGGACGGTTCCTGGTACCTGATTTCCTCAGGGCAGGTAATCGGCTATATCAAGTCCGAGTTTTTCCTCGTCGGCGATGAAGCGGACGCAAAGCTCGAAGAGGTCGGCGTTCCGACCGGTATTGTCATGGAAGAGTATCTCCGTGTCCGTTCGGAACCGGACCTGACAAATCCCGACAATGTATTTACCTACTACGAGAAAGGCACCAAGGTTTTCATCGAGGAACTGACGGAAGACGGCTGGGCGAAGATCAAATCGGATGATGCGAGTTCCGGTTATGTCTACGCCGAATGTCTGGACCTCAGGACCGAATTCAAGACCGCGATTACCCTGAAAGAGGAGGCGGATGAAATTGCGCGCCGGGAAGCTGCGGAAGAAGCGGCCCGCATCGCGCAGGAAGAGTATGAAGCAGCGCTTGCAGCAGAAGAGGAAGCCCGCCTGGCTGCGATAGCAGCTCAGGAAGAAGCGGACCGCCGCGCCCGGGAGCAGGCGGAACAGGAAGCAGCATGGCGCGCACAGCAGGAGCAACAGCAACAGCAGCAGCAGGAACAGCAGCAGCAGGAACAGCAGCAACAGGAGCAACAGGAGCAGCAACAACAGCAGCAGGAGCAGGATGAAGCTGCCAGAGCTGCCGAAGAGGCTGCTCAGGCAGCCGCCCAGGCGGCGGCAGAAGCGCAGGCAGCTGCAGATGCGGCGGCCGCGGCGCAGGCAGCTGCGGAAAATGACCAGGCAGCGGCCCAGCGGAATGCGGTTGTAGCCTATGCGCTCCAGTTTGTCGGCAATCCTTACGTTCACGGCGGACGGAGCCTCGTTACCGGTACCGATTGTTCCGGCTTCACGCATCTGGTATACGAAAACTTCGGATACTATCTTGACTATACACCGGGCGGACAGTCCGGCCAGGGCGTTCCGGTTGATATCAGCGCCCTCCAGCCCGGCGACCTTCTGTTCTACTCGAACAGCCAGAAATATCTCGGCCATGTGGCGATGTATATCGGAAACGGCCAGATTGTTCACGCAGGTACCGTAGAAACCGGCATTATTGTCAGTTCCGCCTGGTATCGCGATCCGCTGTTTGCGCGGAGAATCATTCCGTAAACAGCCGGCGCATGGAAAACGAACCTCCGCATCGGAAGGAACCGCTGAGGCCCCTTTCGATGCGGATTTTTTTGAGCGGATGACAGGAGGCGGCGGGGCGATATAGGAGGATTTATTTCGCCCATGTTCCGTCTTTACGGAAGTGCCGGTTTCTGGTATAATGGGCGGAAAGTCGGATCTGCCTTTTCAGGAAGCACCTGAGGGACTGAGAAAGGGGGAAAAAGATGCTTGATGTATCGCATGTGACGAAAAAATACGGGAAGATGACCGCGGTAAACGATCTGTCCTTCCATCTGAATCCGGGCGAGGTGACAGTGCTTCTCGGACCGAACGGCGCCGGGAAATCAACGCTGATGAAGTCCGTGATCGGCTTTCTGAAGTACCAGGGCGAAATTACGGTGGCCGGATATCCCAATAAATCCGTGGAAGCTCGGCGGGTCCTCGGCTACATTCCCGAGATGCCGGCGCTGTATCCGAACCTGACGGTATCGGAGCACATGGAATTCCTCGCACGCGCCTACCGCATGAAGGATTATAAAGACCGGATCGAAATGCTTCTGGAGCGCTTTGAGCTTTCGGACAAGCGGAAGAAATTCGGAGATGAACTCTCAAAGGGCATGCAGCAGAAACTGAACCTGTGTCTTGGGCTGCTTCCGGACCCGCAGATGCTGATGCTCGACGAACCGATGATCGGACTGGATCCGCACGCGATCAAGGAGCTGAAAAACGTGATCGAAGAGATGCATGATCAGGGAAAGACCCTGCTGATCAGTACGCACATCATCGACAGCGTTGATATGCTCTGGGACAGGACGCTCGTACTGCAGAACGGTTTGCTTCGGGCAAACGTGACGAGAAAAGAACTGGACGACAGCAATAAGACTCTGGAGGAAATGTTCTTTGAGGTGACGGAAGGCGTATCGCAGGAGCATATGCGGGAGGACGCGGTTTCCGAGGAAGAGCTGAATGCGGAACCAGAGAAGAAGAAATCCGGTCTGTTCGGAAGGAGGTAAGCATGAAGCTGTTTCTGTATTATGCTTCCCATACCTTCAAGAATCAGCTGAAGAAGATTTTTAAGTCCTGGATTGTGATTTTCATCCTGGCCTGCGCTTTAATCGGCGGCATTATTGGTTTCACTGCGGCAAAGATCGGATCGATGGTGGAGAACCGGGCGGAAAATAATGCAAATGAAAGCAGCGAGGAGATAATCGAATTCGACGAAAATGCTGAATCCATGCCGGAAGAAACGAATTCTGAAACGGAGCCGTTATCGGAAGATAAGATAAATAAACCCTTCGTTATGTTCGGCTTTGAAATGCCCGAAGGCTCAAAGATCGCATTTGTGGAACTCGTGATCGGAGCGGTAATCCTGCTGATTCTGGTGATGGAGGCCCTGAGCGCGGACAAGAGCGGGGCAAAGATTTTCCTGCCGGCGGACGTGAACCTCCTGTTCCCGTCGCCGATGAAGCCGCAGGCCGTGCTGATGTTCCGGCTGATCACCAAGATGGGCGTACTGGTCCTTCTGACATTCTATATGTTCGTCCAGATGCCGAACCTGACGCTGAACCTCGGCCTCAGCACTGCAGGTGCGGTTTCGATCATTATTGCCTGGGGAATTCTCCTGATTTTTTCCATGCTGATGCAGTCCTTCCTGTATGCGTATTCGGCGACGAAAGAGGGCAGAAAGTCCAGAATCAGCACCGGCGTCTATACGGTGCTCGGCGTGATTCTTGCGGGATTCCTGGTGTATTACCTGAAAAGCGGAGTGCCTGCCCTGCAGGCGGTGTTCGGATATTTCAACGCGCCTGCGAGCCGATTCGTTCCTGTGATCGGCTGGCTCAAAGGCTTCTGCATGTATACGATCGAAGGAAATTTCCCGATGGCGGGCCTGATGCTCGGATTGCTGCTTCTCTCCGGCGCGGCGCTTCTCGTCCTGATCTACCGGATGAAGGTTGATTTCTATGAGGACGCAATGGCAAAGTCCGAGGAAACGGCGGCGCTGCAGCGGGAAGTCCAGGAAAAAGGAAATCTTGCGATACGCAGGCGAAAAAAAGACCGCAGCGAAAAGCTGCTGCGGGACGGGCTCAACAAGGGAGAAGGCGCGAATATTTTCTTCTGGAAAACCGTTTACAACCGTCACCGTTTTGCCACACTGAAGTATTTTACCAAGACGACGATCACCTATACTGTTCTGTGCATCGGTGCGGCACTTCTTCTGTTCTTTGCGGGGAAAGACCTTCCGTTTGAACGTTTCACGATCGTGGCGCTTCTCATGGGTTTTGCCGCTTTTTACCGGTCTCTCGGGAATCCGCTGGACCAGGATGTGCGTGTCGACTGGTTCCGGCTGATTCCGGAGAGCAGCTTCAGGAAGCTGATGTTCTCGCTTCTCGGAGGCAGTTACAACAGCTGTCTCGATCTGCTTCCGGGTCTTTTGATCGCGGCGATCATTCTTAGGACGCCGCTGTACCTGGTACCCGCATGGCTGCTGTTTATCCTGTCGATCGACGCGTATTCCACGACAATCGCGACCTTTATTGATCTCACGGTTCCGCAGCACGCCGGAAGGACAATCAAGCAGATGGTGCAGATCATGTTCCTGTATTTCGGGCTGGGACCGATAGCGGCGGTCATCGCCATCACCTGGGTGTTCGGGATTCTTCCTGTGGGGCTTATTGCCGCAACAGGTTTCAACCTTGCTCTGTCGGCGGCATTTCTCGCGTTTTGCGCCGTGAGAATTTCTCCGGGCCGCGGATGATCGCTGATATTTGGCCAGGCGCAGCGACACATTTCTGTATCGCGCACCTGGCCGTTTTTGTATCAGCCTTCAGACAGTTTCGATGCGCCAGCTGATCGTGACGGTGTCCGTTACGATGATATTTTCCGGCTCGACGGAAAAATCCATCGAATCCTCCTCGACGGCGGCCGCTTTCGCGACGGCAAAGCGGTTGACAGGCTGAACGGAGAAGTTCAGATCGCTGAACGAATAGTCGATGGAGAGAATTTCCCGGAGCACGGTACCTGCGGCCCGGGAGAGGATTTCCGCTTTTTCACGGGCATCGGAAACAGCCCGCTCGAGAAGCGCTTTTTTCGCTTCTTCCGTGTCCCTGACCGTGTATTCGATGTGAAATTCCGGCTTTCCGGAAAGGCAGGAAATACGGAAAAGCACTTTCGCGAGGAGCGCGTCATCCCTTGAAAATTCGAGCTTCATGCTGTGGTGAACGGTATACCCCTTAAACCGCTGTTTCCAGACCATATCGCTGTCCTGGTAGCCTTCGTACTCGGTGTTAACGGTATAATTCAGGGTTTTCAGCGCTTTTTCATCAAAACCGAGCGCGCCGAGCGCCAGCCGCAGTTCCTCCGTGTGTGACGCGGATGCGCCGATGACGCTGCTGTAGTCCGGATCGGTGTCCTGCTGCTCGATCCGGATGCGGATCATGTCGGGCGTCAGAGAAAGCCGCCCGCGGCCGGTTACTTTCAGGATGGGTTCCATAATGATCACCTCGATTCAAGAATGGGATATTTTCAGATTATAAACCTAATATACCATGAAGTTTCTGAAAAAAGAAGAAAAAGTTATTATTTTCTGCAACCCCGGCGGGCATTTTTATGTCTTTGTCAATAAACGAGAGGGGAGGAGGAACCCTGCATGAAAAATCAGTCGGGCCGAAAATGCAGTTTGACTGGCAGATTCCTGAAGGCAGCTGCGTTTCTGCTGCTTTCTTCCG
>CACYBV010000218.1 GCA_902772745.1 uncultured Eubacteriales bacterium | reverse complement strand
TTCGAAATCAACAAGCTGCCGCAAATGCTTATCATGAAGCATCGTTTCACGGAAGCCATCGAGTCCTTTCCCACCAGCATACCAACGTGCCGGTATAATCATTGTCATATAACGCGGATTCAGTTTTTTTGCCTGTTCGACAAAATGCTGAAAGATTGGAGTCGCACTAACTCCGTTCCCGCTGTCGCTCAGTTGATAAGGGGGATTGCTGCAGATCACATCAAACTTCATATTTATCAGTTCCTCCGGTGTAAAAGTATGAATAAATTCATATGCGTGTGTTTCCAAATCCGATGACCGCTGATAAGCCTTGTAATTCGCACCACACCATTTGCACTTCTTGTCATCGCCAACACCTACCCACTCATGCTGAATGCGATGGAACAATATATTCCCCTGCACGTCTTCCTTGTCGAAAGCTGTAATCGAAAACGGCCCATTCGGATACTTGCTGCAGTACACGCTTCTTCTTGCCAGAAGTGATGTCAGTTCCGTGATCGCAATCCCGTAAATCTGCTTGTGGAACACCCAGTCGATGCACTCCTGCAGACTGTCAAACTGGTCGCGTTCGCCGGCAATGAACCGTTTCGCGGCCTCGCGAAGAATCACCCCGCTCTTGCAGGCCGGGTCAAGGATCTTCGTTTCTTTGTTCTTAAACAGTTCCTGCGGGAGCAGATCCAGCATCTTGTTCGCGATATCCGGCGGCGTAAACACTTCGTCATTTGAAAGGTCTGCGAGACAGGAAAGCACGTCAGGCTTATAAAGCCGTTCATAGATCGATTCCATTCTGCACCTCCCAGTAATTCATCGGTTCAAATTCCCGTATCGGCGCGGGAACCCAGGCGTGGGTTTCTTCATCATATTCCCACCCGTTCATATACATAAAAATGTCAGTCTGGTCATTGTGTCCCCGCATCAGCTCGTCCAGCCGATAGTCCCGCCGTTTCATCAGGTCTCCGCTCATCAGGTCCCACTGTGCAAATATGATCGGCTGCTCCGTGTCATTTCCTTCGGAATCCACCCGCAGCATCGTCAGCGCATTTCCGCACAGGATGTTGCGGCTGAGAATAAAGCGTACTGCTTCTTCGCAGTCCGGCAGCGCCTCATCTCTGCAGACTGCCCGGTATTCCCTGTTCCAGATGTCAAACATCCGGTTCCGGCACTCAATGACATTGTCTTCGAGAATGTCCACCCCGTAGATGCTGGTAACTGCGAGCACTGAGTATTTCTCATATTCCGCTTTGCTCTTCCCGTACTTTCTCTTCACGACAGCAAGTTTCCGCCGCAGGATTTCAGCAAGAAAGTTGCCGTCTCCGCAGGCCGGTTCCAGAAAGCGGCTTTCAATCCGTTCGGTCTCCTGCTTTACGAGATCAAGCATCGCGTTGACCTCCCGTTCAGCTGTAAAGACTTCTCCGTGTTCCGCTACCCGGTTTTTTGATTTTATTTGCTTCGCAGTCTTTCTGTCTTTCTCAGCAATATTATCCTGCATTGAACTCTCCAAAAATGAGCATAATTCTGATCTTTAACACACTATGGGCATAAACATCCCTTTGAAAGAAAGAGATGCGCTTCAGTATTCTGATCTTTAGCACATTTTATACTGAATTCAATCAATTGACAAGATATGATTTCTTATTTTTAACACATTCCGGATTCTTGTTATTAGCACACGTTCGGAGGGCAATTGTGTTAATGTTAAGAAAAGTATTCCGGGGTATCGATTATGAAAATATACACTTATAATGGGAAAAACAACCTCTGCGGACAGCGCGTCCGTATGGCACGCGTTGCAAAAAGCCTGACGCAGGCAGACCTCGCTGCGAGGCTTCAGACGGAAGGGATTGTAATTGAGCGTGACAGTGTCAGCCGCATTGAGATCGGGACAAGATTTGTCGCGGATTATGAGCTGAAAAAGCTCTCAGAGATACTTGGCGTATCCGTAGACTGGCTGCTGAATGAAGATGCGGACTGAGGATTTTTGAGCAACTGATCGAACAGGGACGGCCCGGGCATTCGCCCGGGCCGTCCCCTGTATCCCTGTTTTTACTGATCAGTACCGGTTATGCACCTTCTCTGCAAAACACAGCACATCCTTAATCTCCACCTTCGTCCCGTCGTCGAGCACCGCCGTCCCGCTCATTTTTCCGAAAACCTGATGATGATCCGATACGATCAGTTTATAATCGAGGCAGGCTGCACGGTCCAGAACCGGTACGAAATCCATCTCAAAACGTCCGTCCGAAGAACTGAACTTCCACGGATCCATGTAGGATGATTCCGGGATATGGAAGCTTACGTCATCGAGTTTATGAACCTTTCCGTTGTAGAAAAGCACATTTTCCGAAGCGGCTTTCGTGTTTCCGAAGCCGTAGCCGATGTTGAAGCCGAAACTGTTTCCCTGAAGGTCCGTATTCCCGGAACCCCAGTACCAGGTGTTGTCGTAGGTCCAGACGCCGCGGCCCCAGTCAAGGGTTCCGAAGTCGGTCTGGGGATCGAATTCGAAGCGCTTTTCGTCAAATTCGATCCAGCCTGAGGCGCGCATGCAGTTGATTTTCTGGTTGTAGTAGAAACAGTGCTTTTTGTCCCAGGGCGTCGCGATCACCATCGTGTCCATGTCCGGCTGCTGAAGCTCAATATCACAGCGAAGCGGCTTTCCGTCCTGAAAATCCTGAAACTCGCAGCGGATCCGGTGTTTTCCTTCTCCTGCGTCAAAGCGCATCCTGAGGCGTTTGTCCTCATACTTTGTCACGCCGGAAGCGGAACTCTCGGGAAGCTTCAGTTTTCCAAGCGGAAAGGGTTTCAGAACCGTCTCTGTATGCTCTTTCGGCCGGTCGCCGAATTCCAGAAGAGATACGGACTGCAGGCCGATGTAGCCGTCGTCGGAAATCGTAAAGGCCGCGCCGAAGTCGCGTCCCAGCACCAGGTAATAGTCCCATTCCTTAATGCGGAATGAAGGCGCCTTGATCATACGCCGTTCGTATTTCTGCACCATCCGGCGCGACCAGCCGGGCTCCCGCAGGTTTCCCTTTTCGTCCAGCAGATTCTGGACTGCCGTCACTTCATGATTCCGCTGCATTCTGCACCTCCGGTCCGCCTTCCTTCCATATGGCAGCATATCGGAAAGCAGGCTTTTCTCTGTACTCATTATATCAGAAATCCGGTACTTTGCAATTGACAAAAATGAATTCTGTATAATATATTATGACCGGAATCAGCGAAAATTCCGCACGATGTGACAAACTGAAAAAGAGGAGAACGACATGACGGACGACGGCAGAAATCTGATCGGAAAATATGATCAAGCGCCGGATGCGCTGACGAAGGCAATTCAGAAAAGGAAAGATGCAGGGCTGCTGTCCGCCTTCGGATTTGCCAGCAACCTGGACCTTTTATGCGCCTTCCGGCCGGAAGAACTGAGCCGTTTTCTCACTGATATGCTGCAGGGCGCTGATCCGGATACGGTAAAGCCTTCAGGACGGATCGAAAATCCGCGGGAGCTGGCGGAAACCATCCTGTATTACTGCAGGAACGGTCTGGGCGGCGAGGCGGACCTTGTGAATGCAGACGCGGCTTCAGACTGTCAGGGCGCATGCAGGACGGTACCACGCGTCCAATCCTGCGGGTATCGTCTATTATGAGAACGGGGATTTTCACGGAGATGTGTATTTACGGACTGTTCTTACGGAGCTTTTCCCTGCTGCGGACATCGTCGGAATGAATGAAGAAGAGCTTTCCAAGACGCTTCGGCTGATCGGCGAAGAGTCGGATCAGGAGGATCCGCTTTCCGTTGTCCGGGGCGCAGAGACGTTGCTCGAACGTTTCGGGATTCAAAAAGGTCTGGTCATACATACCAAAGACTATGCGATGTATGTCGGCAGTCCGCTGCATCGGGACATGGAGTCCGGGCTGATGTTCGGAAATATGATGGCCTGCGCCAAGGCCGTTCACGGTTCTTTCGGAACGGAGAAAGAAGTCCGCGAAGCCCTCTCCTATCCGCTTTCGGAAAAAGGACTTGCTTTCCGGGAAACGCTTCTCTCAGGCAAATACCGGGGACGCGTGATTACGGTTCCGTCAAGATACCTCACGCGCCCCCGGTATACCATCGGGCTCGGCGATGCTTTTACCGCCGGTGTGCAGATGTGCTTTTGAATTTGATAACTCAGTCTTCTCCCTGTTTCATGATGAAATTGATGAAGCTTCTGGTACGCTGCTCCTTCGGGTTCTCGAAAAACTCTTTCGACGGACCCTGCTCGACAATGACGCCGCCTTCCATAAAGATTACTTTCGAAGAAACGTTCCGGGCAAATTCCATCTCGTGCGTAACGACGAGCATCGTCATCCCTTCCCGGGCGAGCTGACGCATCACGGACAGAACTTCGCCGATCAGCTCCGGGTCCAGCGCAGATGTCGGTTCATCAAAGTAGATAATCTCGGGATTGGTCGCCAGAGCACGGGCAATCGCAACACGCTGCTGCTGTCCGCCCGAAAGCTGGATCGGATAACTGTCCACTTTCTCGATCATTCCGACCTTTTTCAGTGCGTCGCAGGCAATTCTCTTCGCCTCCGCTTTGGGGATATATCTTCCTGAAGTCATGCCCAGCATCACATTCTGCAGAACGGTTTTGTTGAGAAACAGGTTATAGTTCTGAAAAACAAAAGCCGTCTTTTTTCGGATTTCCGCGATCGCCTTTTTGCGTGCCCGGTGCATATCATAATACTTTCCGTCAAAAACCAGTTCTCCCTGGTCGGCGGTTTCGAGGAAATTCACGCAGCGGAGAAAGGTGGTTTTTCCGGAGCCGGAAGGCCCGAGGATCGCCACAACATCCCCCTTTTCTACCGAAAGGTCAATCCCGCAGAGAATCGGCTGGCCGTCGAAGGCTTTGTGGACATTCCGGATTTCAAGCATGCTCATTTCCTGATCTGCCCTCCCTTCGAATTCAGTTTCTTCTCACCGAGCCGCTGCAGGAGAGTCAGCACTGTACAGAAGAACAGATAGATCACCGCTACTTCGCTGTACAGGGCAAGCGACTCGTAAACCCGGCCGTTGATCGCCTGGGCTTCACGGAACATTTCCACAACCGTGATTGTCGCAGCAAGAGAAGTCTCCTTCAGCATGCTGATCACGGTGTTTCCGAGTGCCGGGAACGCTGTCCGGAAAGCCTGCGGAAGTACAATGTGGAACATGATCTTCCAGTAGCCGAGACCGATGCAGTAGCCGGCCTCCACCTGTCCCCGGGAAACGGACTCGAGCGCGCCGCGGATCGTTTCCGCGAGATACGCGGCTTCATTCAGCCCGAGGACCACGACTGCAGCCGGAAAAGCGGGAAGTTTGATCCCCAGAGACGGCAGTCCGTAAAATACCAGATACAGCTGCACAAGAAGCGGCGTACCCCTGACAATCCAGATGTATACGCGGCAGATCTGCTTCAGTACCTTAATGTTTGCATACTGTACAAGCGCGATCAGGACCGCTACGACAAGCGCGATCATAAACGCCAGCACCGTCATCGGAAGGGTTGCGGTGGCCGCATATTTGAGAAGTTTGGGAAGCGCATCGAGGAGAATCTCCACGATGCGCATAAAACGTTCACTCATAAATGAGTTCCAGTCCTTTCGGAATCAGTTGAATCAGTCCTTTGTAATGTCCATACCGAAGTACTTGTTTGAAAGTTCAGCCATCTTTCCGCTCTTCTTCATCTCAGCGATGCAGGCATTGACAGCCTCGACGAAGCGGTCGCTGTCTTCACCCTTTTTCGCAGGATAAACAACCTTTTCACGGGTTACCGTGCAGACGACCTTGATCGGCGCATCCGGATGCTCCCTGAGATAGTCGTTGATGGAAACCGCCGCATTCAGGGTTGCATCCACGCGGCCCTGAGTGACCATTTCAATCGTATCGAGAAGCGTATTGACGCCGGTAACCGTCGCTCCGTAGCTTTCCGCAATCGTTGCATAGTTGCTGGAAATCGTGTTGGCTGTGGTCTTTCCCGAAAGGTCTTCGGCGCTCTTGATGCTTTCGTTGTCTGCCGCAACTACAAGTACGGTATCCGTATATGCATAGGCATCGCTGAAATCATATTTCTTTGCACGTTCCTCCGTGTATCCGACACCGTTGCATGCTGTGTCAAAACGTCCGGAGTCGACGCCGGCGAGGATCGCATCCCAGTCTGTTTCATTGAAATGTGCTTCTACGCCGATGTAATCCGCGATCGCCTGTCCGATTTCCACATCAAATCCGACAAGCTTATCGGATTCGTCATGATATGTCCAGGGAGACCAGTTGCCTTCGGTACCGATTTCAAGCACGCCTTTTTGCTTAATTCTGCCGAGAAGATCGTTTTCCTCCGCTTCCCCGGCCGTATCGTTCTCCTGGGAAGCCGTTTCCGCCTTGGATTCCGCTGCCTTACTGGTTTCGCTGTCTGTTGAAGAACTCTTGCTGCATGCCGCTAACGAGAGGACCATCAGTACCGCAAGGATCAGGGCAAATACTTTTTTCGTAATGTTTTTCATGTTTTTCTCCTTTGTCACCCTTTTTTTGCAATAATCTCCATCAGCTCCAGCCGCTGCTCATCGGTAAACTCGCAGATTTTGGAGCTCAGGAGGTTCCGGATCTCCGCATAGGAGGTTTCCGCTTCGTTGCCTGTCAGATATTCGACGGATACATTCAGCTCTTTTGCAAGCCGCACCAGAACCTGCATGCAAGGCCGGCGGCTTCCGTTGACATATCTCGACATGGAGGTTTCATCGACATCACAGAGATTCGCGAGCTCCCTCTGAGTATAACCGCGTCTCGACATGATATCATTTAACCGTTCACAGAAATCCACGTTTCTCACCTCCTTGACGTTTATTATATCGCTGATCTAAATAATGTCAAGTGAAATTTATCTGCTCCCGCCCTGATAAGCGTAATGCGGAATTTTAAATTCTGCCTGATTTTTGCCATTTCTCTCCAAACCGGAAATAAGTCCTGCACAAGACTTCTGACTGCTCCTGATGAGCCTGAACAGAAGCCCTCACAGCCGGCCTGTCATAAAGCAGAAAAAAACGGCAAAAAATAACAAAAGTCATCCTATCAGCACTTGACAATAATATACAGATTATCTATACTCAAATCATAAAAAACAGCCGCAGCAATAATAAGGAGGTATCATCATGGGATTATTGTCTAAACTGTTTGGAAATGATAAAGATGTCGAAAATGCTGCAAAGGATCTCTTAAGCGGGATTTTCGGAGCTGCAGCAGACGCTGCGAGGGATCCCGATAAGAAAGCGGAGACCTCTTCGGATCAAGACAGCAGCTTCAGCCCGGAGCCTGCGCCGGAGCCGGATTACTCAAATGAACCATCCGGCGATTCCTGGGGGCCTGTTATGCCGGATGAGCCGAACCAGTATAATTACAGCGGGAACTTTGAACAGTATTTCGACGATATTTTCAGCACGGAATTTTCGGAATACCGTCTGGAGAAGCAGCGCTTCCAGGACGGAAAGCTCCGCATCGTCTACAGCTTCTACGGCAGCAGCGGAAAAGCGCTGGTCGTTGAGCTCATGCCCAGCTCCAGCTCGGCGAAAAAAGCCCGCGAAGACTGCAGAAAAGCCGGGACACCGTATCTTCGTTACTACTACAATCATGACGGATGGTGGAACACCCGTTCCTATGTTGTGAGGCGTACGAAAGAGGCGCTTTCCTGGGGCTGAATTCCCCGGTCCGCCCCTTAACCTTAGAACGGCTTTAAGGCATTCATCAATCGGAATCCTGCGGAAGAAGAACGCGTCTTTCGCGCCTGCGGCGGGTCCGGCAGGGATGTTTCCTATGGCTTCGCAGGCAGCCCGTCCCTGTACGATCTGGTACATCCCAGAATTTTCTGGGATTTAAGGTTTTCTTCTTTCCGCTTTATTCAACCTGCCCGGCTGAGTTTATACAAAGCAGTCCGTGTCCTGCGGCTGTTTCGTAAATGACGCCGGGCAGTGCTTTATCAGGGATCAGTCCATGTCTCTACTTGCGCTTTTGTCCGACCCAAAGGTCTGGAACGGTTTTCTGCAATATAAACGCACGCTCGTCGGAAACAAAGCTTTTTCCGAGGAGCTTTCGGCTTTTGCGGAAGAAAAGCGCTATCTCGCACCTGCAGACAGAATCCGGCGCGGCGAGCCATTCCCGCTGCCGAAAAAAGCTGTGATCAGCAAGCTCGGTCAGAAAAAGAAACGCACCGTCTACATTTATCCGGAACCGGAAAATACGGTGCTGAAACTTCTGACCTATCTCCTTCTGCGAAAATATGACGGAATTTTTGCCGGGAATCTCTACTCCTTCCGTCCGGGAAAGACTGCAAAAGATGCGGTACGGCGGCTTCTTCGGATTCCGGACCTCGATCGCTTTTATGTCTACAAAGCGGACATTCACGACTATTTCAATTCGATTCCCGTGGAGCGTTTTCTTCCGGTGCTTCAGTCGGCGCTTTCGGACGATCCGGAGCTTTTTTCCTTCCTCTCGGGACTTTTATCGGAGACACGGGTTCTGGAGCGCGGAAAGGCCGTTTTTGAGCCTCAGAAGGGCATTATGGCCGGGACGCCGCTGTCCGCTTTTTACGCAAACCTGTACCTTCGGGAGATGGACCTTGGCTTCGAGGAGGAGAACATCCTCTATGCCCGTTATTCGGACGATGTGATCGTCTTTTCCGAAACAGAGGCGGACTGCCGTGCACAGGCTGAAAAAATCCGTAATTATCTTCAGGATTCAGGACTTCAGATGAATCCGGATAAGGAGTATTTCTCCTTACCCGGTGAGGGCTTCACTTTTCTCGGTTTCTCTGTCACCGGCGGCGTTGTCGATATCGCTCCTGCCACCGTGAAAAAACTGAAGGGGAAAATGCGCAGGAAGCGCGACGGCCTTGCCCGCTGGCGCAAACGAAACGGTATCGAACCGAAAAAAGCCGCCGCCGCATTCGTCCGTATCTTCAACCGCAAGCTTCTTGAAAGCCCCGAAGGAAACGACCTCTCGTGGAGCCGCTGGTTTTTTTCGGTCATCAACACCGCAAACAGCCTCCGGGTGATCGATCAGTATGCGCAGGACTGTATCCGGTACCTCCTGACGGATTCGCATCGGAAGTCACGGTTCCGCGTGAGTTACCAAGAGCTGAAGGAACTCGGTTACCGGTCTCTGGTGCATGAATACTATGCCATGAACAGGCAGATGTAAAGCTTTCAGTGCGGACACAGCCCGCGGAAAAAACCTCCCCCAAAAGAGACCTGGAAACGTCTCTTTTGGGGGAGGTTTTTCTTTCGGGCCGCTGTTTACAGAGCGGCTGTTCAGAACTGTCTGTCTTCCATCCTCTGGAAATCACGGGCAGTCCGTGACCAGGAAGTCCTTATACCATCATACTCAGCCGGATATCCGTGCTTGACGCGCCGACCAGGAGTTCCCGTGCGCCTTCCGGGCGGATCCACTTATCCAGGGTTCCGTCCGAACGTTTTACGAATGTCAGCGCCGGATCCCAGATGCAGAGCATCCGCGGGTCAATCGTAAGACAAACCGCTCTTTCTTCTCCCGGGGCGAGATCCTTCACGCGGGCAAATCCGATGAGCTGTTTTTCCGCGATCTGCAGGTGCGGCGGAACTTCCGTCTTTCCAAGATAGACCTGTGCGATCTCCGAGCCTGTGCGTTCTCCTGTGTTCTTCACATTGAAGCTGACCCGGAGCGTTGTTCCGAAATCGGGATCCGGAATCTCTTCTGCCCTGAGATTACTGTATTCATAATCCGTATAGGAAAGGCCGAAGCCAAAGGGATACAGCGCCTTCACACCGGTTTTGTCATACCAGCGGTAGCCGGTGAAAATACCTTCTGTCATCCGAATGCGGATATCCTCTTCACCGATGCCGATGCCGCGTTCGAGAAGATGCTTTTCACTGTCCGTCAGCGGTGTGTCTTCCGTGCGGGCCGGCCAGGACTGGGAAAGCTTCCCGGAAGGATTAATCTGTCCGGTCAGGATCTTAGCAAGCACCCTCGCGCCTTCCTGCCCCGGATGGTAGGCGGTAAGAATCGCCGAAGCATCCGCCTCCCAGTCACCGATTGCGCGCGCGTTGCTGGTCTGAACGATCACAACAAGCTTTGATTCGGTCTTTTTTGCTGCAATTACATCCGCGAGGAGCTGCCTTTCCGGGCCGCCCATCGTCAGCGGGTTTTTCTCCGCGATCATCCGGAAGCCCGCTTCGATGTCACGCATCACATTCTCGCAGGCATAGAAGACGATCGTGTCTGCATCCTTCGCAGCCGCAAGCGCCGCGTCATAATTCTTTTTCGCAAAGGACGGCGTCTGCCAGGCGAGCCTCAGCTGCAGGTCCTTATTCTTAACACAGCCGCGGGCGTGGACAAGGATCTCATAAGTCTTTCCCTGTTCCAGCATGACCGTCGTTCCCGTGATGCCCATGCCCTCCGGTGTACAGATCAGGGATTCCCAGGGCCACTGTGCCCACTCACGCATAAAGGATTTTCCGGCGGGTTTCCAGTTACCATCGATACGGATGAAGAAGCTTGCCATACCGCCGATGCAGTGCAGGAGAAGCTTATATTCACCGTTTTCGGGAGCTTTGATGAAACCTTTCCAGGTATAGCTGTCGCCCTCGAGGAATGCATTTCCGTTCGGGCCGTTCTTGTAAGTTTTAACAGTTTTTCCGTTCTCGTCGGTTCCGACCGTGAAATCGATTTTCGGATCGACCGCCGCGAATTCTCCTAAGGGGAAACCTTCGGGAACTTCCTCATCCTTCGCATTGTAACTTTCCATCGCAGTATCGATCAGGACACCGTCCTCGTCCAGCCGGGTGAATCCCGTGAATGCCTCTCCGGCTCCGCCGGGGCCTTTTTCCGCCGCGATGGGATCCTTATCCTCCGGAAGGATTCCGTAAGTTCTCACGAGTCCGGGTTCTTCAGCTGCCGCATCCTTGAAGAAGCATTCCGCGGGGATCGTTTCGCCGACATAATCGATGCCGGGATAAGCTTCAAATTTCTTCCCGGTCACTTCTTCGAGCGCTTCCTGTCCGGACTGCATCCTTCTGATGGTTCCGTAGCTCCGTTCCTGGGCCTGACCGGATACGGGGTATTTCGCACCGAGGCCGATCAGGGCGACTTTACCGCTGAGTGCTTCGTCTGAAAGGGGAAGAACCCCGTCATTTTTCAGGAGAACTGCGCCTTCCTCGACAATTTTCGCCGCCTTTTCTGCATTCTTGTCAAACAGCCCGCCGCGGACCGCCTCGTCATAATACCATTCCATCTGAATCGGGGCTTTCCGCAGGGGATCGCTCATAACCTTTCCTTCGTCGTCAAGCTTCACGAGTCCGAGAAGGCCGACCGTCGACATGCAGTAAAGCACATGGCGCACCGCGTCGTCCACATCCTCCCAGCTCATTTCGCCCTTCCGGATACGCTTCAGGATCCGGTCCGAACTCGTATACGCCGGGAAAGGCATTTCCATATCCATGCCTTTGTTGAGCGTGAATTCATGCACAGAACCCCAGTCGCTCATGACAGAGCCCTTAAAGCCCCACTGATCACGGAGGACGCCTTTAAGGAGCGGTTCGTTCGCGGACATGTATGCGCCGTTTACCTTGTTGTAGGCATTCATGACGGAACCGGCGTTTCCTTCGCGGATCGACATCTCAAAAGTCCGGAGATACTGCTCATGCAGCGTCTGTTCGTCGACCATTTCATTCGGGAAGTTGAAAAAGGTCCGGCCCATCGTATTCGCAACCGCAAAATGCTTGATTGTCGCGACAACGCCCTGGTCCTGGCAGCCCTTCGTTTCGGCGGCGCCCAATACACCGCCGAGGTAACTGTCCTCGGCCTTCATATCCTTGTTGCGCATAAAATGCGGCGAACGTATCACATCGACCTGCGGCGCAAGAAGGTAGTTTCCGGAGCAGGCCGCGGCTTCCGTCGCCGCCACTGCACCAAACTCATATGCCATCTCCGGGTCCCAGGTGCAGCCAAGAAGCGCCGGCTGCGGGAGACCTGTCGTCTCCACGACACCTGTGATGCCCGCGGGGCCGTCATACATCACAGCTTCCGGAATTCCGAGCCGCGGAACGCCCCACTGGTAGCCGGCGTTGCCGATTTTCCCCTTGTCCTCCGGCTCCACAGAACCCCCGAGGAGCGAGAATTTTTCCTCCATCGTCATCGCTTCGATGAGCGCTTCGATTTTCCGGTCCCTGATTTCGGGCGGATCAATCTGAATATCCGAGCGCGTAAAGCGCTCAGGGTATTTCGTCGTATTCATTCGAATTCCTCTTTATAAATCAATAAAACAATCCGAAAACAGTGTATCTTAACTGATGACGGCCGTCGCGATCGTTTCCGCGGGAAGCACAAACCTGCCGACACTGCCCTCGAGGCGGATGTTGATCGGAAGCTCCTCTGCCGTACGGTTCAGGAAGACCGCTATTATTTTTCCGGAAGGATTCTTAAACGCGGTGACTTCCAGCTTATCCGTATATTTCGTCCACCCGATCCGCACAGCACCGGGCGCGATATGCTTCGAGAAATGACCGATGTAAGCATAGGAAGCCTTGGTCTCGAAGCCGCCCTTTCCGTCAAGCATGATAGGCGCGGAGCAGAAGTTCGACACGTGGTTCGGGCCGCCCTTCTCGTCCAGATACAGGTTCCAGTCGAAGAAGGTATCCATACCGGCGTTCAGGTTTCCGATCATGTCATGCGCGTAGCGCTGGCCGTGCACCAGTTCTTCCGCCGGATCATCCGTAAAGTCGCAGCATTCCTCCGTCAGCATCAGCTTAAGCTGTGGATAGCGCTCGTGCACAAGGGAAACGGCCTCGAAATGATCGCCGGAATACCAGTGGAAAGCGGCGCCTTCCACCATCTTTTCCGTCTTCTCATCCATCATGACCTTTGTGCGGTTCACGAGGTTTTCCTTATTGTGGTCCCAGAAATACAGACCGACGCGGCCGATCAGACCTTCCTTTTCCATCGCCGGATACAGGAAGTCGCGGAGGAACACATGCTCCTCTTCGGGCGTCCACTGGCAGGAATCCCATGGCGTCGCCGCCTGCGCTTCATTCTGCACCGTGAGGAACTTCACCGGGATGCCTTCGTCAAGATAAGCTTTGACGTATTTCGCCATATATTTTGCCCAGGAAGCGTAGTATTCGGGTTTCAGGTGACCGCCGCATTTGCGCGTGCCGGTTCCGTCCGTCGGGGCGTTCTTCACAGTCTCCATGATGGCGCGGACCATCGGGCTTTCCTCCTGGATTTCCGCATCCTGCTGCTCTGTCGCCATCACTTTCTTTAAATCCGCCATTTCCCGGAAGCCCTTGATCATATCGGACTCGGTCTTCCACTCCGCAGGCGGCGACCAGGGAGAAAGCAGCACGGAGATCGGATAGCCCGCTGTCTCGACGGCTCTTTTGATTGCCGGAATAATGTACTTCCGGTCGCGCTCCAGCGTGAAAGTCTCAAAATCGGGGTCCGCAGTGACGTCGGCGACCGCCTGGTACATGCTGCAGGAGAAATCGGAGCTGTCAATATGGGTGCGGATAACGGAATAACCGTTCCCCTTCGGTCCGAAATAAGCCTCGATCATCTCCTGCTGCTTTTCGGGCGAAAGCTGTGCAAGCGCATAGCCTGCCGCTTCTGTCATCGCGCCGCCGAAGCCGGTTATCGTC
>CACYBV010000217.1 GCA_902772745.1 uncultured Eubacteriales bacterium | reverse complement strand
AGTCAGCAATCAGACCGAGGACCCGGGCAGGGAGGTGATTGAGACGGTGACGGGAGTGACGGAGAACCCGGACGATCCGGCCCGGTGGCTGGAAGGCACTTCCGAAGGCCTGGAGCCTTAAAGCAGTCCCGCCTTCAGGAGCGCCTTTCTGACGAGCCTTCCGATGACGGCGGCCAGAGCTATTTTTCCAAGATCTCCCGGAAGGAAAGGCAGAACACAGACAGAGAGCGCATAGGGAAGCGAGACTTTCGCCTGAATCTTGAACCAGATGGTTCCAAAGATATAAAGGACCGCGGTTCCGAGAATCATACCGAGGACGGAGTAGGCGATGCGGAGTACCGGTTTCTCAAAGCGGGCGGATTTCCAGACAAACAGTCCGGAAATCAATACGAGGAACAGGTATCCGACAAGGTATCCTCCGGTTGGCCCCGCAAGCTTCGCGATGCCTCCCGCATAGCCGGAAAAGACCGGAAGTCCGAAAGCGCCGAGAAGCAGATACAGCGCGCAGGAAATCAGCGCGGAGCGCGTCCGAAGCACGTGGACCGACAGGTACAGCACCAGCGTCGCAAGGGATATCGGAACCGGACCGATCGGTACGGACAGAGGCGCAATGACGCAGAGGAGCGCGGCCATCAGGGCGCAGACGGAAAGTTCATAAACGGTACTTTTTTTCATACAGAAATCTCCCCGGGAACCGGCGGCTTTGTGAACCGGAACCCGGGGAGAATTATAGCAGGAACGCGGATAAATGTCAACCAAAAACGAAAGAAGGTTGACATATATCCGCGTAAGTGCAGTGATGGGATTCCTCGGCTGCAGTCTTCGGCCTATGCGATGATTTCAGGCTTTTCATCTTGTTTTTTGCCCTGGTTTTCGATATACTGACACTGACAAGACAACACTGCCGGCGCCGGAAACGTTCGCCGGATGGGTTTAGGAGGAGGCTGAAATGAAATTGAAATACGGATTCCCGAAGAAATACATTTGCCTGATTCTGGCACTGTGCCTTGTCCTTTCCGCAGGCTGCAGAACGGCGGGCGAGAAGAATGAGACAGCGACAGAAAAAGAGGCCGCGGTGACGGCGGACAAAGAAAGCGATAATGACAGCGGGAAAGACCTGCAGTCGGAAATAGAAACAGACAGAGAAGGAAGCACAGAGGATTCTTCCGGCGAATATGAGAGCCTGCTGAAGAAGGCCGGGGATTATGAAGCAGGTGGTTCGCCGGAACAGGCGCTGGCGAGTTATGACCTTGCAATCCGATTGGACCCCGGGAAACCAGATGCCTATATCGGTAAGAGCCGGGTTTATATTGCACAGGAACAGTATCAGGAAGCACTGTCCGTTATGGAAAAGCTGCTGGATGAGCATCCAACCCTTCCGGAGGGCTGGGCGCTGAAGTGCGGTCTCGATGCCAGAATGGGCGATGTTCAGGCATTTGAAGAAGATATCGTCTTTGCTGAAGTCTGTGAAGCGGATGTAGACCTTTATGCAGCGGAAATCGGCGTAATGTACAGCAGTGTTTCAGAGTATGAAAAAGCAGTTGCTTACTTTGAAAAAGCCGACATTGATGCGATGACGGATGAAGAAAAAAGATCTTTTCGTTCTGCACTCGTGGAAACGGGGGACAAAGAGCGGGCGGATGCGCTCGGCCTGTTTCCCGAAAACGTCAGGGATCCGGAACTGGATGCACGTTTCGAGCAGGGTAATCTGGTGCTGAAAGAGATACAGAACAGCGATCTTCCCTTAAACACCGAGACCCTGGTCCTGACGGATGAGTATAAAAATTTCTGTCTGGAAACCTATGGTGAAGAACCCAATCCCGATCAGCTCTTCGAGGATGCGGCAGAAGAGTCTGAGGAAGGTCAGACAAATATACTATCCTTATCTCCGACAGGAGAAGGCGGCCTGGCCGGCTTTGGCTATACATTGCTTCCTTTTTATGACGGTCATTATTATATATGCTATCCTTCTGCGACGCGCGGGGCGGAGGATCTGAACGGCAGCATGGATTCCTTCATGAAGTGGACACTGTCGAGTGTCCCTGAACATGTAATGTTTTCATCCGAAGTCGTTTACTCTCCGAACGGCCGCTATGCAGTGATTCAGTCTCCTGAAAGCATAATACTGGGAAAGACCAGCATCCCTGTTCTGATAGATCTGACGTCCGGCGAAATGATTTTGCTCCAGGATTGTTTAAAGCCGGGTTCGTCCAGGATGGCTCAGTTGTTTGTCACTGGAGACTTTTCCGCGGACGGGCTATATTTTTACTATATCATGTATGGCAATTTTGAGGACAGGCGCGAAAGACTTTACCGGTACAATATTGCAGAGGATTTTTCTGAAATGTGCGCAAGTTTCGGCGAGTATGCTTCATATTCGGATCTTGTCGAACTCGGAGACGGAAGCTGGCTGGCTATGTGCGAAACACGGGGAGAGAAAGGCAGCGATCGTTCTTCCGGATATCTCCGATTCAGTGAGAAAAAGAGCGAATGGGATTCCTCATGGACCGGAAACCTCCTGCACCAGGACATATATGTTCCGTCAAGGCTCCTGTATTCTTCCAATTCGGGATATGCAGTAGTCTATGGGAGTTCACCCTATTATGATAATCCGTCGGGAGGATATCCTGGCCTGTCGCAAGCTGCTTTCCAGGTGCTCCGGCCGGAGGATCAGTTCGACGGTAAAGACATCTATTACTGTATAGACGACCGGACAGAAAAAATCGTATCCTTTACAGCAGAAGAATTTCAGGAGATGCTATACAATGCAGCTGTTGCAGAGACTGACGATCCCTACCTTGTTTTGCCAACTTCTCCGGAATTGTCAAGGGACGGAAACTACCTGCTCCTGCATGCTGCTGAACAAGGCAATGCGGAAAGTCAGTGCCTCTATCTGGTTCGGCTGGAGGATATGGAACTGGTAAAGGTACAGGTACAGGGGAATGATGCCGGAACTTTGCTGTCACAGTGCATAGGCCTTTCTTCAAGGAGTCAGCATTTCGACTGGAAAACAGACCGAATTATAGTTCATGGGAACCGGCATTTTTCAGTATATACTTTTGATTAATCAAAATCCAGGAGACGGCGGCCGGACGGCCGCCGTCTGTATGGGCGAATTTATCCCTTGAAAAATCACAGGGCATAGGCTACAATAGCAAGAGAAACCGGGTGGACTTTATCATCCGAAGGAGTGTCTGATGCAGAAAATCGTCCGAAAAAGAATCGTCTTTTACGGTGAAGTACAGGGCGTCGGCTTCCGTTTTCGGGCTCGAAACGCGGCGGACCGCGTTGGCGCGACCGGCTGGGTCCGCAATGAGTACGACGGGAGCGTCGTCATGGAGATCCAGGGAACGGAGCTTATGATCGATGAAGTGATCCGGATGATTCAACAGGGAAGGTTTATCGAGATCTCGGACATGGAAGCGGAAAAAATCCCGCTCATCGAGGACGAACGCCGCTTCCGTACGGAATGGTACTGACAAGGAGGAAAAAATGCAGGAGTTTTACATCAATGACGACGGAATCCGTCTTCACGCGAAGCTCGAGAAGCCGGAAGGCGCAGAAAAATGCCCGCTCTGCATCGTGATTCACGGGTTTACAGGCCACATGGAAGAGCCTCATATCCTTGCGGTTTCGGAGGCGCTTCGGGACTGCGGAATCGCGACGCTCCGCGTGGAAATGTACGGACACGGAAAGAGCGACGGGGAATTCCGGAACCACACGCTCTACAAGTGGGTCACGAACGCGCTTGCGGTCGTGGATTATGCGAAAACGCTGGACTTCGTTACGGATCTTTATATTACCGGACATTCCCAGGGCGGGCTTCTTACGATGCTGATTGCCGGCATGCGTACGGACGATTTCAAAGCCGTGATGCCGCTTTCCCCGGCCTGGATGATTCCGGACGGCGCAAGAGCCGGAAATATGCTCGGGATCCCCTATGATCCGAAGCATATCCCCGACGAGCTTTCCAACGGAATGCTCCGCCTTTCCGGAAACTATATCCGGGTGGCGCAGACCATTCATCCGGAGGATGAAATCGCGCGTTACGAGGGGCCGGTGCTTCTGATCCAGGGCGATCAGGATGAGGCGGTTCCGCTTTCCTACGCCAAGAAGGCGGCGGAGCTCTACAAAAACGCGAAGCTTGTCATCATCCCCGGAGACGACCACTGCTATACGCGGCATCTTTCGCAGGTCGTCGATGCGGTGAAGGAGTACTTTTCATAATCATCACAGCACACAGAGGAGAAAACCTATGGAAATCAGAAACCGGTGCGAACTCAGCACCCTTTATACGGAACCGCAGAAGGGCATCCTCATGGATTCGCCGGAAATCCTTCTGATGCAGGCCATATCAGAGGGAAAGTTTACTGAGGCGGCGGAGATTTTCCGCGAAAGGAAGCAGTTTACAGAGGAGCTTCCCGCAGTGGACGCGCCTTACGGACGCTTTGAAGGACGGGAACGGATCCGGGAATTTGCGGCGGGATTTGCGGCGCGTTTTGAAGCGGAAAGCTTCACCGTCCGCCCGATGTTCCAGACCAGAGCCGGCGGACGGTCGGTATCGGAACTGGTGGTTTCCTTTGTCCGGGACGGTATGATCGACGAGGTCCCGATGTTTGTTGTTGCGGATCTCGGCGCGCAGCATACCCTTGAGGAGGTCCGTATCTACTGCCACTGCACATTTGTTCCGCATCTGGAGCCTTACCGGAAGCCCATGTTCCGATCGGCACATCTGGAGATGGGCGATCCCGGGCTTCTTACGGGTGCTGTGAAGGAGTATTATACCGCACTGCACCACGTGCCTTCGGTGGATGTCGAAAGGATTCTCGCCTGCATGCATCCGGACTGCGTTTTCGGCGGATACGGCCCTTACGGCGGGCATCCGCACGAGCGCGGGATGGAAGCGCTTCGGGAAACCTATACGCATATGGCATCCTATATTCCCGCGAAGGTCGCGATGCGCTACGAGACCCTGATCGACGACGGTGTGACCGGCGTCATCGAGTGGGTGCACGTGATCGCCGACAAAGGGCGTGAGGACCTGCAGCGCGTGGCGCTTTCCGGGATTGCAGCCTACATGCGCGGCGAAGACGGGCGGCTCATCAGTATCCGGATCAGCGACTACGCGGGCTATGAGAAGTATATTGACTGGTCGAAAATGGATCTGACCAAGGAAGAGGCAGAGGCCATCAACGCGGTGCATGAATTTCCCGCGGGTGTCGGCCGGAAGGACCAGGACAGCCTGTAAATCACAGGAAAGGACTGAACAGCATGACAGCATTGGAAAAAGGCAGGGAACTTCTTCGCGAATGGAAGGGAGAGGATTATATTTTCGGCAGAGGCGTTCTCGATAGGATCGGGGAGCTTACAGCACATTTCGGGAAACGCGTGATGCTGGTCTCGACCCCGACCTACAGGGCGCTGACAGAGCAGGCGATTGATGCGATCCGCAGGGCAGGATGCGAACTGGTGCCGGAAAGCATCGTCCCCGGCGCACGGCCGAACGCTCCGAGAGAAGACGTTTACCGCATTGAAACCTATCTCCTGCATTACCGGCCGGACGTGGTTGTGAGCTTCGGCGGCGGATCCGCGATCGACGCGGTGAAGGCGGCGATTGCGCTTTCCGTCCTCGGGGATGCAGTTACGCCGGAGATCGATCACTACTTCGGAACGGGCATTGTTTCCTCGGAGCTTCAGCGGACCGGGCGGAAAATGATCCCGCATATCGCAGTCGAAACCGCCAGCTCTTCAGGCGCGCACCTCACGAAGTATGCCAATATCACAGACCCCGAGTCCGCACAGAAACTCCTGATTGTGGATCCGGCGATTGTTCCGCAGGCGGCGCTTTTTGATTATCAGGCAACGCTTTCGATGCCCCGCTCCGTCACGATCGACGGCGCTCTGGACGGCATTGCCCACACGCTGGAAGTGTTTTACGGCGCAAAACCGGAAACTTACGGGAAGGCGGAAATGCTCTGCCTCACGGCGCTCGAACTGATTCTCGGAAATGCAAAGAAGGTCATAGAAAACCCGCAGGATGAGTCCGCCCGGGAAGCGATCGGCATCGCGACGGACCTCGGCGGATATGCGATCATGGTCGGCGGAACCTCGGGCGCGCACCTGACAAGCTTCTCTCTGATCGACGTTGTGCCGCACGGATCTGCCTGCGGAATCATGAATCCTTACTATACTGTTTTCTATGCGCCGGCGATCCAGAAGCAGCTGATTTCGGTCGGGAAAGTGCTTCGGAAGTTCGGATTCATGGAGCAGGATCCGGAAACCCTCTCAGGCCGTACGCGCGCGGAAGCTGTAGCGAGAGGCCTGATCGGTTTTTCCGTGTCGATCGGGGCGCCGGCAAGGCTTTCGGAGCTCCCCGGATTTACAGAAGACCATGTGGACCGGATCCTTGCCGCCGCGAAGAAGCCGGAGCTTCGAATGAAGCTTCAGAATATGCCGGTTCCGATGACGGCGGAAGATGTGGATCCGTACATGGCGCCCGTGATCCGCGCAGCGGTGTCAGGAGACCTTTCACTCGTGGTGAACAAGGACTGATGTCTCCTGCGGAGGTATCCGTGTTCGGCCTTTCAGCGGGCTTTCTGCATCAGGTCCGAAAGTTTCTTTCCGTTGAAAAAGTCACGCTGGATCTGATCGTATTCTTCCCACATCGGAAGCGTTTCGCATATATCACGTCTCGGGCACTCGATTCCGCCGGCCTTCAGACAGGCAACGGGGGAGAGAGTGCCCTCCATCCTTTCCAACACCTCTCCGATCGTATATTCTTCGGGCTTCCTTAAAAGCTTATATCCGCCGCCTTTTCCGGAAGTGCCGGCAACAAGCCCGCCGGAAACCATATCCTTGACGATGATTTCCAGATATTTTTTGGATATCTGCTGTCTTTCCGCGATGTCCTTGAGCGGAATCCAACTGCCGTTTTCATGTTCTGCGAGGTCCAGCATCACACGGATCGCGTAGCGCCCTTTGGTGGAAATCATGGGTATTTCTCCTTTTTTACTGTTCTCTCAGCGGACGTAATCGGAACCGGATCCGGATCCGGTCTTACTGCCGCTGCAGCGGTTTCTGTTTACCCTATTATACAATAGGCAGATAGGTAAATCAAGGCTTTTTGACATATTTACCTATTGACATAGTAGGTGAAAGGGTGTATACTTCGCATGCAAGGTTAAAATATTGAAAGGAGTTCGAAATTCGGTGATTTATGCGGATAACGCCGCTACGACGAGAATGAGCGACGCGGCGATCGAAACCATGACAAAACTGATGAAAGAGTGCTACGGGAATCCGTCAAGCCTCTATGAAACCGGTCAGAAAGCGAAAGAAGTCCTCGAGCAGGCACGGGATGAGGTGGCTGCGCTGATCGGTGCGAGTCCGAGAGAAATCTTTTTCACTTCAGGCGGATCCGAGGCTGACAACCAGGCAATCCGTTCCGCGGCCGAGATCGGCCGGCGGAAAGGGAAAACACATATCATTTCCTCCGCGTTTGAGCATCATGCGGTGCTGCATACGCTTCAGAAACTGGAAAAAGAGGGCTTTACGGTGACGCTTCTCCCGGTTCACGAGAACGGCCTCGTGGTCCCTTCGGAACTGGAGCAGGCGATCAGAGACGACACCTGCCTCGTCACGATCATGACCGCGAACAACGAGATCGGGACAATTCAGCCGATCCGGGAAATCGGTGCGATCTGCAGGAAGCACAAAGTTCTGTTCCATACGGACGCGGTGCAGGCGATCGGACACATTCCGGTCAATGTCGTTCTGGACAACATTGATCTGCTGTCGGCTTCCGCGCACAAATTCCACGGACCGAAAGGCGTCGGATTCCTGTATGCGAAAAAAGGAACCGCGCTCACAAACCTGATCGAAGGCGGGGCACAGGAGCGCGGCAAACGCGCCGGCACCGAAAATGTCCCGGGGATTGCGGCGATGGCGCAGGCAATGAAGGATGCGGTCTCCGCGATGCCGGAAAATGCAGCGCATATGACCGCCATGCGCGACCGGCTGATCGCAGGGCTTTCGGAGATCCCGCATTCGGCACTGAACGGGGACGCAGAAAAACGTCTCCCGGGCAATGTGAATTTCTGCTTTGAAGGCATCGAGGGCGAGTCCCTCCTCCTGCTTCTCGATGATAAGGGGATTCAGGCATCTTCCGGCTCCGCATGCACTTCCGGGTCTCTGGATCCGAGCCATGTGATTCTCGCGATCGGAAGAGTGCACGATGTGGCGCACGGGTCTCTGAGGCTTTCAATCAGCGAGGAGATCACGGAAGCGGAGGTGGATGAGATCATCGGCGCGGTAAAGGAAGTTGTCACTTATCTTCGGGGCTTCTCGCCGGTGTGGCGGGACCT
>CACYBV010000216.1 GCA_902772745.1 uncultured Eubacteriales bacterium | reverse complement strand
CGCAGCTGGTCCATATCGTCGATGTGGTTCATCCAGTGGCGGTCGATGGTCTTTAAGAGTACCACGCGTTCCAGTTCACGCATCTGCTCGATGTCGGGGAACTCGGCTTCCTTGCGCTCATAGAGCTTGACCGCGTTCTCTTTCACGATATGCTTCAGGACGTTTTTCGCCTGCCTGCCGCGTCCGTCTGAGGGAACGCCGAGCGGCTCCATCGGGATTACAGAGAGAAGCGTCTGGTTCAGCTCAGCAAGATCCCATTCGGAAGGATCCTGGTCGTCCGGGATGAACATGTCTACGGTGTTGTCGCAGATATCGGTCACCATCTTCATGATGACGTCGCGCATGTTTTCGCCGTCAAGCACCTGGCGGCGCTCCTTGTAAATGATTTCGCGCTGCTCGTTGATGACTTCGTCGAATTTCAGCAGGTTTTCACGGATCGAATAGTTGTTGCCCTCAATCCGCTTCTGCGCTTTTTCGATTGCATTTGAAAGCATACGGTGCTCGATCTGCTGGCCTTCCTCGACGCCGAGCGCATTGAACATCGACAGGATCCGCTCGGATCCGAAGAGCCGCATCAGGTCGTCCTCCAGCGAAATGTAGAAGCGGGATTCGCCCGGATCGCCCTGACGTCCGGAACGGCCGCGCAGCTGGTTGTCGATACGTCTGGCTTCATGGCGCTCGGTGCCGATGATCTTTAAGCCTCCTGCCGCCCTGGCTTCGGGATCGAGTTTGATATCCGTACCACGTCCGGCCATGTTAGTCGCGATGGTGACGGCCTTGTATTCACCGGCATGCGCGACGATTTCCGCTTCCATCTCATGGAACTTCGCATTGAGGACGTTGTGCGGGATTCCATGGCGCTTCAGGAGCCCGGAAAGGTGTTCGGAAACCTCGATCGAAATCGTACCCACGAGGACCGGCTGACCTTTTTCGTAGCATTCTTTTACCGCTTCGACCACGGCTTCATACTTTTCTTTTTTGGTTTTATATACCGCGTCCTCGAGGTCGATTCTCCGCACTGGCACATTCGTCGGAATCTCAATGACGTCCATCCCGTAGATATTGCGGAATTCGCGTTCTTCCGTCAGCGCCGTACCGGTCATTCCGGCCTTCTTGTCATACTTGTTGAAGAAGTTCTGGAAGGTGATTGTCGCGAGCGTCTTGGATTCGCGGTTGACCTTGACATGTTCCTTTGCCTCGATTGCCTGGTGCAGGCCGTCAGAGTAGCGGCGGCCCGGCATGATACGGCCGGTGAATTCGTCGACGATCAGCACCTCGTCATCCTTCACGACGTAATCGATGTCGCGGTGCATGATATAGTTTGCGCGAAGCGCAAGGGTCATATTATGCTGGATCTCGAGGTTTTCTGGATCCGCGAGGTTCTCAATGTGGAAATACTCCTCCACCTTTTTAATGCCGTCCGCGGTCAGGTTGACGACCTTTTCCTTCTCATTGACCTGGAAGTCTCCGGACTCCTTCTGCCCTTCACCCATGATAAGGTCCATTTTGGAAATATCGGTCACGTTTTCACCGCGCCTGAGACGCTTCGCGAGATTGTCGCAGACTTCATAGAGCTGCGTCGATTTTCCGGACTGTCCGGAGATAATCAGCGGGGTTCTCGCTTCGTCAATCAGGATGGAGTCCACTTCATCGATGATCGCATATGAAAGGCTGCGCAGCACAAGCTGCTTCTCATATATGACCATGTTGTCCCGAAGATAGTCGAATCCGAGTTCATTATTGGTAACGTAGGTCACGTCGCAGGCATAGGCTTCCTTCCGTTCTTCCGGCTTCATACCGTTCAGCACACATCCGACCGTAAGCCCGAGAAAACGATGCATCTGGCCCATCCATTCAGCGTCACGGGCAGCCAGGTAATCGTTGACCGTCACAATATGCACGCCTTTTCCCGTAAGTGCATTGAGATACGCAGGAAGCAGTGCGGTCTGCGTTTTGCCTTCACCGGTCTTCATCTCGGCGATCCGGCCCTGATGCAGCACAATGCCTCCGAGAACCTGTACGTCGAAATGCTCCTGGTTGATGCAGCGCCTCGTCGCCTCACGCATGGTTGCGTAAGCCTCCGGAAGCAGATCATCCAATGTTTCTCCGTTCTGATAGCGTTTTTTGTATTCATCCGTCTTTGCCCGCAGCTCTTCATCGGTGGCCGCCATCATGGCCGGTCTCAGGTCATTGATCTTCTGCAGGATCGGGCGAAGCCGTTTGATTTCGTTCTCACTGTGAGTTCCGAAAATTTTCGTAATTATGCTCATGGGAACCTCCTGTGCATACTTAAAGAGTATTTTACCACTTCTCCGTTGATTTTTCAACCGGAAAATAGGGAGGTCCGATGCCTCTGCAGGACGCAAATCCCGGACATCATACCCGCCTCCCTGGAGACGCTTTCAGGTCTCCGAAGAGGCGGGCACAATGTCCGGGATTCACATCCGGCTCGTATTCTTACTCCCCAAGGATATTCTTGCGGATTACGGAGAAGGGCGCGTAGGAGCAGTCGAGAAGCTCTTTGTGGAATTCCTTCAGGTCAAAGTCATCCGCATCGCGCGCTTCGTTTTCAATGTCGATGATTTCAAGTTCGCCGATCGCGTACATCTCATAGGTGCCGGGCTCCGGACGCATGTAATCATACATCCACTTTGCCGCGTCTTCCGCACCGTCGAAATACTCTGAGATGTACTCTTCAATTTCGTCAACCCCCCAGCCCTGCCAGTGGATGCCGAGATCGACGCGGGCGTAGATGTCAAGAGAAATCCGCGCATTGATTCCAAGGACTTCTGCACCGTCTTCGCTGAGGTCGTCGATATAGTGGTATGCGTTGTTTTCCACATAGGACGCGTAGCCTTCGCAGAAACCGTTTGTTCCAAGAGCATCCCGGAGGAAATACGTCGCATTCTGGTGGAAGTAGTTGATCTGGTACAGATGTCCCGGATATCCTTCATGGGCAAGTGTGATGAAGATATCCTCCGGTTCATCCCCGCGGTCGCAGTTAATCAGGATCGAATTCTTAACCTGTCCGTCTACCGGCGGCGTCATATAGCAGGCCGGGCTCATGGACTCCCTGAGTGCGGGATCGACATAGCTTACGGAATAATCGACGTTATCGATTGCAGGGAAATCCTCCAGGATCTTCTCCTGCAGCATCCTGAGGCTCAGGTTCGGATCGGTTGTGGGATAAGGCACGGAATAGAAGACGAAACTCAGGCTGTAGTCTTCCGAAAGGAGCATCATTATCGTGTTCATGCCCTCATCGATTGCCTCATCCAGCATCGCAATCATTTCATCCGGCGTCTTATCCGTACCGACTCTTGCTTTCAGCAGGTATTCGAAATACTTTTTACCGTCCGGATAATTGCACAGCCCGCCTTCGTACTTGTTGCTTCCGCGAAGCTTTTTCAGTTCCTCAAGGAGGTATTCATACGCCGGATAAAAATAGTTCTTTACGGCGTCTTCATTTGCTTCACAGTAGCTGTCGATTTCCGTCTGTGAAAGCCCCAGCTCCGAAAGGCGCGCCGGGAAGGTGGTGATCAGGAAACTGTCGTCCCTGGTTCCGATATAGTCCTCGATCTGCTGCAGTGTATTATCGAGAATATCATCCTCCATGAACAGCCCGGCTTCCGCCTTTTTCTGTTCAAACGCCATAATATTTTCGTAGTATCCCTGCACCAGTTTCAAAAGTTCGATGTACTCCGTAACATCGTCTTCGGTGTAGAAATTGTATTCCGCAAGCTCCAAAGGAAGCATCGCCTGCGTCCCGAGATTCGGTCCGAGCGGCTCATACAGGAGGTCCAGACCAAAGCCTTCGTCCTCGACATCCAGATAGACCATAAAGGCATCGTAGGTCAGCTGCCCTTCCCAGTCCAGCTGGTCGTAGTCAAAGGACTGCAGTTCCTCACGATAAGAATCAAGCTGTTCCCGGTATTCCGCAAAAGCCTCATCCGAAACATCCATGTCAGGCCAGAAAACTTCGGATATATCGATTCCGAGGTCTTCCGGATGCATCACACTGTAGTGGCGGTTCAGGGTCGAACCGTTAATCAGGTCTGTATATACGCGGTCCGTGAATTCATGGAAAGCCGCATTGACTTCATCCGTCGGTTCCGGATGATCCGTCTCTTTGGTTTCCGGTTCATCTGTTTCTTCAGTCGACGGTTCTTCCGTCTCGGGCTCTTCTGTCTCGGACTCTTCCGTCTCAGGTTCTTCTGTTTCAGGTTCTTCCGTTTCCGTCTTCTCTGTTTCCGGCGGCTCTGTTTCTTCTTCGGAAGTTTTTACCGGTTCCTCCGAAGACGGCGCCGCGGTCGGTTCCGTTTCCGGCGCTTCGGTGTCCGTTTCGGTGCTCTTTTCGACAATTGACACTGAGCTGCTCTCTTCAGGTTCGCTGTCATCACTGCGGATTTTGTCAAGCGTCGCGACGCCGATGAGCATCCCGGCCGTAATACAGCCGGAAAGCGAGCCTGCAATCAGCACAAGCGCGAGAAGCAGTGCGGCTGCCTTAGCGAGTTTCCACTTCTTCATTCTTTTGGTTCCCCCTTTAGTTTTCTGCCCGGACGCATCACAAGTTTGCAGATCCGGTTCCCGAGGAGCGAGAATTTTTCCTCGTATTCCGTCATGATATTTCCTTCCCGCATCACCGGATCACGGTGAAGATCCCGGGTGGCTGCAAGGATTTCCCAGCCCGATTCCTCCGCCTCCTCAAGCGAGAAGTCAAACAGTTTTACGTTGTCGGTTTTGAATTCGACGACGCCTTCCGGCGCGAGAATCTTCTCATAACGCGAGAGGAATTCGCGGGATGTGAGGCGCCGTTTGTGGTGCCGTGCCTTCGGCCAGGGATCGGAAAAATTCAGGTAAATCCTGGAAACTTCAGAAGGCGCGAAGCAGGATTCGATCCCTTCCGCATCAAAGCGGAGATAATACAGGTTTTCACACGGAAGCTCTGCGCGTTTCTCGAGTGCCCGAAGGAGCACCGAGGAAAATTTCTCGATCCCGATGAAATTCACCTGGGGATTCCGAATTGAAAGTTCCGAAAGAAAGCGCCCTTTTCCGCATCCGATCTCCAGGCTCAGCGGACGGTCGTTTCCGAAAAATTCCCGCCACTGTCCTTTTTTCTCCTCCGGCGCCTTGACGACAAACGGATTTTTTTGCATGTCCTCTTCGGCACCCGGAATATTCCTAAGTCTCATTTATCCCTCATCATCGGGATTCAGCACATAGTAATTCGCCGTATCCCAGTATCTGTCATGGTAATAAAGTTCATCCTTCCGAATGCCTTCGTAAATCATTCCGCATTTCTGCATCACGCGTCCGCTGGCCGTGTTTTCCGTAATATGGCAGCAGGTCACTTTGTGAATGCCCCGGGCAAACATGAAGTCAATTGCCGCCCGCAGCGCTTCCGTTGTGTATCCTTTATTCCAGTATGCTTTCCCGATCGCGTATCCGAGCTCTGCCGTATGCATATAGCGGTTCGGGGAGCTGCACTGGTTCAGCATGCCGATCACTTCCCCCGTTTCCCGGAGAACGACCGCAAAGCAGTACATCTTCTGCGTTCTGCAGGCATTGACCGTACCCTCCACGGAAGCTTCCTCCTCGCGCTCGATATAAGGCGCAAGATAGTATCGGAGCACATCCCTGTCATGACTGATATTACGGAAAATCGCCTTCGAATCGCCGCTTTCAAGCGGTCTGAGGAGAAGGCGTTTTGTTTCAATCTTTGCTTCGGGGTCATAAAAATCCGGAATCATAAATGCTCCTTCGGGGAATGAAGTCCGGACCGGTTTTGCATCGGACATTCCCGGCCGCCCAAAGATTATAACGAAAAATCGCCGAAAAATCAACTGGTCGCAGCAGATCTACACACAGTTTTCACAAAAATAAATTCGCTTGGAAAAAGTTCTTGACTTTTCTCCTTTGTGTGGCTATAATAGCGCTTGTGTTATAAAACAAGCACCATTAGCTCAGTTGGTAGAGCACCTGACTCTTAATCAGGGTGTCCAGGGTTCGAGCCCCTGATGGTGCACGGGGGAGCATCAATCCTGCAGCGTTCGCTCGGGGTTGGTGTTCTTTTTTGTTTACGGTCCAGCACCCGCTGAAAGAGGGCAGAAGCCCGGAAAAGCATTTATGCCTTTCCGGATGTTTGCCCTCTTTCAGCGGGCGGTCTTGAGGCGAAGCCTCACTGACCGCCCACATGAGAAATGCGCAGCATTTCGAATGACGGGTGCCGGCCTCTCCGGCCGCCTGTTTTACTTCACCGGAAAATCAAAGCCCCAGGATTTCTCGAGTTCCTTCAGACGGAAAAAGCTCTCCTTCGGCTCGAACCTGTCCGTAAAGAGACCGGAGGCGGGAACATAGCCCGGATCTTCCATGCTCCACATCGTGATCGCTTCCACCTCCGGATGCGAATAACAGATCGTGTAGAACTGCTCGATCCAGTCCGCCTGCAGACGCTCGTTCCAGGAAAGCTCATGCCAGATCCCGTAATACATATACTCCAGACAGTAGACGTCTCCGGGTGTCGTATTCGGGCGGATCTCCGTCATGAAGGAAGGAATTCCGAGTTCCGTCAGGTGCAGTTTCCGGCCGAAACGCGCGAAGCGGTCAAAGAGCTTATCGATTTCCAGCATATCGCGCGCCGGGTTATAGAGCTGCATTCCGACCGCATGATACTCCGTTCCCAGTTCCTCCACACGCCGGATCGCTGTATAGGGCACAAGGTTCCGTTCCCAGGTCGGTCCCCACTGGGTCCGCCCGTCCGCCGCGTTCTCTCCGAACATGAAGCAGGTGTTAATGACCACCTTCGCGTCGGGATCTGCATCGTGAATGCAGTCCACGCAGTATTTTGTGATATCAGTCTGCTCATCCTGCGTCAGGTTGTAGGCATTGCACCAGTCGTGGTTTTCATTGATCGCGTCATAGAACTGCGTGCGTCCCCGAAAATGCGAAACCGTCTCTGAAATCGTCCGGCGGATCTCACGTTTCATCGACCCGTCCCCGTAGGAAAGTCCTTTCGTCCATTCGGGCATTCCGGCGGTATGCGCCCACCACAGCGGATGGCCTTTCGTCGTGATCCCGGAAGCTGTAAACGCATCCTGCAGGTGATCGAGATACTCAAAATCCGGTTTTCCGTATTCCGGTTCGCGCTCCGCAAGGTAGAACGGAAGCGTCGCATAGTTGAATACGCTGTCGAAGTTCTCCTTCATTCCCGGAAGGCCCTGGTAGCGGATCTCAGTCCCGCCGCGCCTGTTTTTCCGGAAACCGTCATATGGATAACGAAAACCGCCGGCGCCGAAAAGCATTTCCCGCTTTCCGCGCTTTTCGATCCGCGCTTTCGCGCGTTCCACCGCTGCAAGCTCCCCGCTCCAGAGAGATGCGCCGAGAGATGCCATCTGATAAGCCGGGGCTTTCGCCGGGTTCGCTTCTGCGAGCCGGAGCAGAGTTTCCGCGTCACGAAGCAGAGACATGCATTTCGGGGAAGGCGTAAATTCGCCGCCGCCCGTAACTTTTTGGACCGCCGCGATCCGGCTTTCCGCCGCGTCATGGATAAAATCCACCTCTTCATTTCCCTGATAGCCTGCACCGCAGTTGTCCGAGACGACCCACATACCCGAGCCGAAGCCCGGTATTTCGAGCTTTGCATGCAGGATCACCGGTCCTTCCGGAACTGTGAGATGAATCGTTCCGTCCCAGTCGATGATGTTTTTCCTGAAGAACGGGACATAGTCCATGTCGCTTGCGTACAAAGAGACGATTTCCGCTCTCGAGGCATGATTCCCGTCCGCTTTAACGATTCTGATTGTCAGCATTTTTCTGCACTCCTTTCTGTACGCTCAGACTGACAAATTCGAATGATTCCTGTTTCGAAAAAACGTCCGGCGAAGTTCTGTTATCTGCCTGTCACTCCACTTTCTCAAGCTTCATCATCGGTATGACAAGGAGTCCGTCCTCTATCGTCAGCTCCACCCAGGGAGAAACCGGCTTCCCGAGGACTTCGCCCTTGGTGCCGCTGTCGTAAAAGTATTTCCCGTCTTCCTCCTTCCATGCCTTCTTTTCCATGGCGATCATTCCGTCGCGGATCTCCGCCTTGCCGGATTTCACCGCCTCGTCGATCTGTTCCTGGCTTACGCCTTCCGGGATCGGGAGCAGCATAATCACTTCGCCGTCTTCTGTGAATTCGACCAAAGTACCGAACATCCGGAGCGCTTCGTTTTCGTCTCCCTGAGCGGACAGCTCATCCTTCGTTTTGTAGACCAGACTGCCGGATTCCGAATCAAAACTCATCATCTGACAGACTTTCCATTTTCCGACCAGATTCATTGAAAAACCTCCCTTGTTAAGATACGGACAGACTGCCTGCCCTTTGGTTTTATCTTAACACATACTGTGAGTTCTATGCAATAAAAAAAGGAGAATCTCCAGATTATTCCGGTCCTTTCGGGCTTGCACGGAAGCCGAAGCTGAATTATAATCTGTATATGATACAAAAAAGGAGAACAGAGCACCATGAATCCGACATTTGATCCTTTATTTCAGAAGTATCTTTCCCAGCGTTTCCCGCTCTATGCCAGAAACGGGATGGTCTGCAGTTCCTGCCCGATGGCTTCCTCCGCCGGACTGCAGGTCCTCCTTTCCGGCGGAAATGCAGTCGATGCGGTTGTCGCGGCCGCATCCACGCTCACAGTTTCGGAGCCTACAGACAACGGGCTCGGGGCGGACGCTTTCGCGCTGATCTGGCATGAAAAGGAGCGCAAGCTTTACGGACTGAATTCGAGCGGTCCGGCGCCGATGGCAGCGTCTGCGGAAGCGATTCTCTCCACAGGAAAAGATGCTCACGGAAAAATGCCGCGGCTCGGCTGGACCCCGGTCACGGTCCCCGGCGCTGTGAAGGCCTGGAAGGAACTCACCGCACGTTTCGGAAAGCACAGCCTCGGGGACAATCTCGCGCCGGCGATCCGTTACGCCCGGGACGGCTATGCCATCACGCCGAATATCGCAAAAAACTGGCAGAACGCGCTCGCCGCCTACCGGAACGTTCTGCGCGGAGACTGCTTTAAAGCCTGGTTTGACACTTTCACTTTCGGCGGCGAGGCACCGAAGGCAGGCGATCTTGTAAAGCTTCCCGATCATGCGGATACACTGCAGCTTCTCGCGGAAACCGACACCGACGCCCTGTATTTCGGGGAACTCGGAGACCGGATCGATCGGGAAAGCCGCAGATACGGAGGATTCCTCAGAAAATCCGATCTCGAAGCCTATAAACCCCAGTGGGTCGAGCCGATACGCGTGAACTACCGGGGCTTCGAAATCTGTGAGATTCCCCCGAACGGACAGGGTATTGTCGCACTGATGGCGCTGAATATCCTGAAGGAATTTAAACTTTCGGACCCGGATTCCGTTGAAACAAAGCACCTGCAGATCGAAGCGCTGAAAATCGCGTTTGCTGACGCACTGCATTCCGTCACGGATCCTTTTGATATGCCTGTTGATTACCACGACCTGCTGCAGCCCCGATACGGTGCAGAGCGTGCGGGGGATATCACGGACCGGGCGCAGGTTTTTACACACAAAATCCCCCCGAAGAGCGGTACGGTATATCTGTGCGCCGCAGATTCGGAGGGCAATATGGTTTCGTATATCCAGTCCAATTACAGCGGTTTCGGCTCCGGAATCGTTATCCCGAAAACCGGTATCGCACTTCAGAACCGCGGTTCGGATTTTTCGCTGAACCCCTCAGACGCGAACTTCATCCGCCCCGGAAAACGCAGCTATCATACGATTATTCCCGGCTTTATGATGAAGGACGGTCTCCCGGTCGGGCCATTCGGGGTTATGGGCGGTTACATGCAGCCGCAGGGACATGTGCAGGTGGTTTCAAACTATGTCGATTTCAATATGAACCCGCAGCAGGCCCTGGATGTTCCGCGGTTTCAGTGGCTTCGGGACGGAAGAGTCGCAGTGGAGCAGAGATTCGATCCGGGGCTTTCGGAAGCCCTTTCGTCGTGCGGTCATGACATCGTCCGTACCGAGCCGGTCGGTTCTTTCGGACGCGGCCAGATGATCGTGCGTTTCGATAACGGCGTTCTCGCCGCCGGCACAGAGTCCCGCACCGACAGCAATATCGCATGCTTCTGAAGTTCTGACAGCGAGTTTTTTACTGCCTGCAAGAGGCAATACAGGTTGCAGTGATACCTGAGTCTTGAACAAAGAAGCTGCCCCGAAAGAGAACTTTTGCATCTCCTTCGGGGCTTTCTTTCATACAAGCGCGTTTTATGAATTTGTGTATCTTTCGGCCTGTACCGGGAGATTACTGTTTCAATGTCCGAAGATATGCTTTCTGCTCTTCCGTCATCCTCCGGCTCTCCGCTGCTTTCTGAATGGCCTTGCTGTGCGTCCAGGGATCCAAGCGGCGGTCCAGAAGATACGGCAGCACCGCGTCATACTGCTTCGAGAGCGCGGTCGCAAAGTACCAGGCAATCATCATGCGGACATAGTATTCTTCCGTGCGGATGGAAGCAACCATCTCAGGATACGAAGGATCGAAACGATTATCAAGAAAATACCGCATCAGGCAGCCGACTGCAAAGCGAACCGTATAGGTGTGATCGGACCTGATCCAGCGCCGGATCGAAGGAAGCAGCCGCTCCGGCGTTTTCCGGAATGCTCTCGGAGAAAGCTGGTCGCAGCTCGCCCAGTTATTGATACAGGGCAGAAAAGCTTCCGTCTTCTCGAGGCACCGGTCAAAGTCCTTTTCCTCCGAAATCAGGAAAACATGCAGCTGGTCTTCATCAAAATAATAATGCGGAAGGTCCGAAAGGAAAGCCCTTACCGGTCCCGGCTGAAGCGTTTCCATGAAGGAAAGCGTCTTCGCAAGTGCCCGGAGGTCCGGCGTACGCACACCGATCATGCGCTCAGCCGGAATTCCCGGAATCAGTCCGCTCTGGAAATCCGCATACTCTTCGTCCCGGTGCTCAAAAAGCGCTGCCCGGACCCGTTCCCGATCGTCCATCCGGCGTACAACTGTCCGCAGGTTCTCTACAAGGCCTTCAGCCCCGTCGATCCGAATCACGGGGATCCGCAGTTTTTCGAGCCATCTCTCCGGCCGCGATTCATCCGTATTCTCCGCATGCCGGAAGAATGCTTCCTCCTGTTCATAAAGATCGCCACCGGGTTTCACACGGTCTCCAAACCGCTCTTCCGACCGATGCCGGATTCTCTGCATCCTCAGCTCTTTCGGCGCGGACAGAAGGACGGCCGACGTGAATTTCCCGGAAACTTCTTCGCCGAAATCACCGTCCACAGCCGCAAACACCAAGCCCTTGCTGATCCGGATATCCTGAAGGAGAAGCGCCGCGCATTCTTCCTTTGTGCGGGTTTTCCCATATGGATATCCGGACGAAGGATCCCGGTAATCGATATTCTGTTTTTCCGGAAAATAATAATCCTCCGCATCTTTAAGCCGGCAGCCAAGCGTTACAGAAAGGAGCTTCCCGAAGCTGCTTTTCCCGGATCCGTTCAGTCCGCAGACAATGATGTTTTCAGTCATAATTTTCCCCTTTTCACGAAATCAGCGGAAGCACGTACTGCACCCACAGGAAGCTTATGGGCATTACGATCAGCATCGCCGGAATCATGTCAGCAACCGGGAATTCCTTCAGCTTCAGCATCCGAAAGCCCGTCGCGATCAGGATGATTCCGCCGCAGGCTTTAAAGTCGCAGATCATCGTGTCGTTCGTCAGCGGGAAAATCAGCCGCGCGAGGAAGAACAGCAGCAGAAAAATCACGACCTGGGGCACCGAAATGAAGGAAACGACCATTCCCAGAGAACAGGCGAAGATCATCGCCGTAAAAAAGTCGAGGATGGATTTTGCGATCAGGATGCTGTGGTCGCCGTTCATCCCGGAAACGATCGAGCCGTAAATGCCGGTCCCGCTCGCGCAGAACAGTACGATTACCGTGACGAGGGTCGAAGTGAATTCCTCTTCGCTCATCCCGCCTTTCGGCGGTTTTACGGCCTTTCCGATCAGCTTCTGCATGCCCTCCGCCGCACTGCTGATCTTATCGCCGAGTTTGACTGCGACCCCGATAACCGTTCCCATAATCACCGAAAAGATTACCGCGGGCATGTTCTTCATCAGGACGATCGATGCAATGCCCATGGTCATTGCGCAGGCGCCGAAGATCATGTTCAGCGTCGTTTTCAGCCGGTCAGGCAGTTTTTTTCCGACAAGCGCCCCGAGAACTCCTCCGAGTGCGATGGCACAGGTATTGACCAGAACTCCGATTGGCATATTGATTTCCCCCCGTCACAATTTGACTGAAAACTACAGTACCTTCATCGGTTTCCAGCGAAGAAAATCCCCGGAAACCAGACTGTATTCTGTTCCTCTGTGTTCCCCCATGATGCTGTCATAAAAGCGTGTTTCCCCATGGCAGTGCGCGTACAAAAGCTGTTCTGCTCCGTATTCGCGGGCCAGATTCGTGAACGCGCTTTCCCGCTCCAGAATATTCGTCGGCGGATAATGAAGGCAGATGATGATCCTGCGGTACCCGTCCTTTCGGGCCTTCTCCAGCCCTTCCAGAAGCCTCAGCGCCTCCCGTTCGACAAGCTTTTTCGCCCGCTCCTCCGCCTTCTCGTCCCAGCCCGTGATCTGTCCGCGGCCGTTCAGGTAAAAGGGGCCTTCAAAGGTGAATCCCTTCGTTGCGACGAGGGCGACGTCCTCATAAGGGAGGTAATCTCCCTGCAGGAATTTGAGTTTCCCGCTGAACTTCTCATTCAGTTTCTGCGTCTTTTTCACGTCCCAGAACATGTCATGATTCCCGCGCGTCAGGATTTTCCTGCCCGGAAGATCACAGATATACTGAAAATCCGCATCGCATTCCGGGAAATCTTTCCCCCAGCTGTGGTCACCGAGAAGGACCAGGGTGTCCCCGGGTCCGATCATTTTTTCACAGTTTTTCCGAAACTTTTCCTCATGGTTTTTCCAGACGCCCTTGGTCTGGATATGGGCTTTCAGTTCCGTCTGAAAATGCAGATGCAGGTCGCCGATTGCATAAAGACTCATACGGGGTCTCCCCTCCGCTTATTCTGCTGTATACGGCCAGTCGTGTTCGATGGCAAAGCGCTCTGCTGATGAGCCTTTGCTGCAGCGAATCTTCGGCAGCCTGACCCTTTCGCCGTTTTCGTCCCGGCGGTAGGTATCAAATGTACCGTCATGAATCACGACCACAGAATCCGGAATCACAAGCTCTTCGACATCCGGGCAGTTGCTGAACGAATCATAGGAAAGTTCAAAGATTCCGTCCGGAACAGAAACCGTACCGGACAGACCGGCCGGGCAGGCATAAATGACCTTCTGCGCCTGGTCCGTCAGGAGTCCCGAAACCGATGAAAGATTCGGATTCTCCTCCGACACCTCAAATCCGCTGATCGGAAGGTTTCCGAATGCCTCTCCCCCCGGAACCAGAAGGTTCGGCCCGATGCGGAGCACATAGGGCACTGTATCGCATTCCACCGAATCATACAGAAGAAAAGCGGAATCGCCGATCTCATACAGCGAGTCCGGAAGGACAATTTCACTAACCGCCGTATTGTAAAACGCGCTGTCCCCGATCACGGTCAAAAGTTCCCCGAAGTCGACTTCTTTCAGCCCTGTACAGCCGTAAAACGCTTCCTCTCCGATCTCAGATGCAGAAAGCTTTGCCCGTTCCAGAGAGCGGCAGGCATAAAAAGCATGCGCTCCGATATTTGCACAGCTCTCAGGAAGCGCCAGTTCCGTAAGTGCACACTGTGCAAATCCGTGGTCCCCGATCTCCTCCAGGCCTTCCGAAAAAATCACGCGGCTGAGTTTCGTACATCCCTCGAAAGCATGTGCACGGATGCTGCGAACGGATTCCGGAAGGCTGATTTCTATAACCGAGGACTGAGAAAACGCATAATCGCCGATGATTTCCGTCCCGTCCGGAACTGCGGCGGTTTCTCCAAGCCCCGCATCCGCGTAAGCAAGAAGCGTCTTCCCGTCTGCGCTGTAGAGACTTCCGTCAATCACTGAGAACCGCTGATCCTGATCTCCGTCCAGGATAAAGACAGGGGTTTTAATCCCGGAAAAAGCGCCGGGACGGGTTTCCTCAAGGCTTTCCGGAATATGCAGGCCGTCCGGGAACCGCTGCCCCGAAAGCGCACAGGTCCCGAGATACTCGAGATGATCCGGCAGCTTCTGCATATCAAAATAGCAGGAATCGAGCGCAAAGTCGCCGATCATGCGCACACTCTCCGGAAGCGTCATCGTGACCCTTCCGTAATACCGGAATGCTTCCTGGGAAATCACTTCAATCGTATCCGGGAGAACCAGCGTTTCACATTCATTGTCAAATCCGTAGCCAGAAACAACGTCGTCAATGCCGTTTCCAATTACTGTAACAGGAACGCCCTCAACTTCTTCCGGAATGACAATCCTGTCATCATTGCCTTCAAATTCATACAGTATCGCATGGCTTTTCGTGATTCCGAAACGAAGGACACTGTTTCCGGTTTCCAGTTCATACTCGGAAAGTACCGGCTCCGTTTCATAGGAAAGCTGAAGCCCGTGACGGACGGCAAAGCTTTCCGCAAAAGATCCGGCGCTGCAGTGTACAGTCACTTCATCCAGATTTAAGGATGAACCGGTAACCCGGATCAGGCTGTCCGGGAGATAAATCTCAAACGGCCGGCTGTCGGAGAACAGATCATACTGTGTGAGCTGATTCAGGATACCAAGGTTCATGTCGCAGACGCCGGAGGGCACCACAAGGTTTTTCGTCTCGTTCGCCGCAAATTCGATCAGGGAATCCCCGGCCTTCGAGAGGAGCGCGCCGTCGAGGGAGCTGAAACAGGGGTTTTCAGGATCCGCAAGGAAACTCCGCGGAACAATTCCTGAAAAGGCTTCCGTTCCGATATAATCCAGATTTTTCCCGATTCTGATGATCTGCTCTTCCGTCCCGATTTCCGTAAAATCTATTCCGTAAAATTCGGCGGAAAAAGCATATTTTCCGACGCTCCGAAGACTTTCCGGCAAAACAGGCATACTGAGCTGACCCGAATCGTAGAACGCATAATTCCGGATTGTCCGGAGGCCTTCCGGGAGAACGATCTCGGAAAGCCGGGTGCAGGAAAAGCAGTCCTGGCCGATCTCCTCCGTGTCCGGATGCACCGTAAAGTTTCCTTCCGCGGCCGCCGGAAACGCTACCAGAACTTTATGGTCCTTTGTATACAGCGCGCCGTCCGTTACGGTATAGAAAGCGTTCCGATCTGAGAGCGCAATTTCCTGAAGCTCCCAGTCCATGGCGGTGACGCCTCTCCCGATATGCTCCGCCTGGTCCGGAAGCACAATCCGCTGAAGCGCCGGACAGTATGCAAATGCATAGGCGCCGATCTCTTTTATGCCGGAAGGCAGTACGGCTTCGGTGATACCGGTGTTGCTGAAAGCAGAGTTTCCGATTTTCTCCAGGTTCTCCGGGAAATTAATGCTTGTAAGGTCAATACATGAGAAAAATGCGCCGGACGCAATCTCCGTTATACTGTCAGGAAGGGTCACGGACTGCAGCGGGAAATACCCGTTCTGGGCGAACTGAATCAGTTTTCCGAAGGCGTTTCCGATTACTGTAAGCGGGACGCCGTCCACTTCTTCCGGGATGACAAGCTCTGTATCCGTTCCGTTATACCCGTACAGTTCCGCGTGATCCGTATAAACGTGGTAATAAATCACGCCGGCATCGGTCCGGACTTCCTTTGTCTCGTATGAAATCTCCGGTTCGATTTTCACCGGCTCGGCAGTATACAGGCTTCCGTTTGCGTCCTGGATCGTCACAAGATAGTAACAGTTCGAATCCGAGGTTTCCGAAAGCGGAACAAGCAGGAATCCGAAAGAATCCGAAAGGATCACGCTCGACAGGCCGCTGATATCTCCGTCTTTCCACTCCGAGAAAGGAAGCAGGTCCCCGTTTTGTGAGACCGTCGGGATTTTTTCCTGGAAATGATTATATACCGCTTCATAATTCGATACGTTCACCGTTTCTTTTCCGGATGAATCAATCGATGTGGAGGCTGAATTGACGGTCAGAACCGAAAGTTTCTCCGACTTTCCGTCTCCGGAAAGCACGATCCCGATGCCTACATTGTCACCGACAAGACGGAGAATACTGTTGACTCCTCCGGAGTACAGTCTGGAATTTAAAGTCTCATAAACCGTCCGTTTTTTTGTCTGCTCAACGACAGCCGCCGGCCAGACTTTCTTCTCTCCCCCCGACTCCAGGCAGACAATTTCCGGATCCTGAGGGAGATGCAGTACGCCGTCCGCATCCGGTTCTACCGGGAAGTTGTCAAGCAGCATCCTGAACTGGCCTTCATCTACCATACTGATGATGCTGCAGGAGCAGGAAACCATTTCTTCCTGCTGTTCTTCGCTGAGCCTGATCACATATCCCCCGTCCTCAAACACCGGCGGGTCGATCGTCCAGTCTTTTCTTTCGGATTCCTGCCAGATCCGGGAAAGCTGGCCAAGATAATCCAGATAGCTTCCGTTCAGCTGAAGATTCTCATAGCTCTCCCGCGCTTCATAAAACTGGCTGCGGTTGGAGTCCGGATAGTACATCGTCACTCCGCCGGCATTTTCCACATTGGCATAGTTTTTGACAATCAGCCGCGACAGACATTCCCGTAGATTTTCTGCTGCTTCCGGCGCAAGGGCGGACAGGCCTTCGCAGAAATCAGTAAGGTCCACAAGGTCGTAAGCAAAGAGTGTTCCCTCTTCCGCCTTTCCCGTCAGGCCGAAGCTCTTCACTTCCTTCCGCATTACCGCAAGCTCGGCCATCTTCCCCAGACGGATATTATCAAGCATCTTTTCCGCCGCTTCCTGCAGGGCAATCTGGACATTCATGGTTTCCGACAGATCCGCGACCGAAAGCGTCAGGTCCGGGTTGTAATGTTCCGACCGTTTTTTGTCATAATAACTGCTGAACGAATCCACGATTTCCGAAGTGATGCGAAGCGGGTCGTCTGTTTCATTGAGTATCCGGAGGAACTCATAATTCCAGCCGTCCCCGGGTTCCAGTTCCTCCGAACCGACATAATAATCCGCGAAGCCGGACCAGACCGTCATGTTCTCGATGTTGCCCATGAGGCAGGCATCGAAGCCCACAAAATCCAGGTCTTTTGTCCCGGAAAAAGCAGTGCTGCTCATTGCCAGACTCATCTCCGGAAGCGTCAGCCCGTCTCCCCGGAACAGTTCATCCGAACCGTAACCCCATAAAGGACCGCCGCCGTGATCCCAGAGAATCAGCGCCGTGTGTTCCGCAGGGTAGTACTCCGTGCAGAAATTCACAAAGGAACTGAGCGTCTCCTTTGCGCCCATGTCAGCATTTTTCGCTGTTGATGCAACAATCCGGTCTTCGCTTTCCTTCGACATGTCCAGGATACAGTTCCGGTCGCAGGGGACATCCGACTGCCAGCGCGTCGAACCGCCGGTATACAGGATCAGGTTTTTATCCGAAAGGTCAATCCCCGAGGCTTCCATCTCCGCGATGTCCGATGATGCGGCGCCGAGGGAGCTTTCCAGGTTGGAACCGATCATATAGACCATAACGGTCCACTTTTTTTCCTCCTCAGGTGAAATGAGAATCTCGGAAAGCACCGCGTCATCCGCATTGAACTGCTGGTTTTTCCTGGCAAGCGCCCGGGTGATTTCATCGCTGTCTTCCGGATTCTCTTCTTCTGTATATTCGTAAGCGGGTGTCCGGTCCCCGCCGCTTTCCGATTCGCTGCTTCCGCTGTCCTGGAAGCCGGAACCTCCGGCAGTTTCACTGCTGTCTTTCCCGGCTTCCTTCTCTGTTTCCGGAACGTTTCCGGTTTGCGTTTCCGTACCCGCGGTTCCGCTGCTGCCTTCGTCCGGCGCACTGCCTTTTTTGCATGAAGCCAGTGTGCCCATAAGAAGGATTACGGTCAAAAAAATGCACAAAAATCTTTTCATAACATTCCCCCGCGGCTTTACAGCCATTTTTTCCGCTTAAACCACCAGAGACAGCCGATGACAATCAGCACCGAGAGGATGAACACCCCGAGATATGCCCATTTCCAGTTGAGCTCCGGCATATAGCGGAAATTCATGCCGTACCAGCCCGCAATCAGCGTCAGCGGCATGAAAATCGTCGCAATCACCGTAAGAAGCGTCATGATCCTGTTCTGCTTTTCGGCCTGCTGCGACTGTACCAGGTCCCGAAGCTGCACGACGTATTCGCGAAGCGAGGAAACCCGGTCCTGAAGGCGCATCACCCGCTCCGTAAACAGCCGGAAAAACCGCAGGTTCTCCTGGCGGAAGAATCCGTTTTCATTTTCCTCGAGCTCCTGCCCGAGATCGATCAGCTGCTCGTAATGCACCCGAAGGTCCAGAAGATCGCCGCGTATATCGTTGATTTCTCCGGGATATTCGTCGGTATCTCCCTTCAGGATCTCCTCCTCCGCCCGGTTCAGGCGCTGTTCCATCTCCTCAAGGAGCCGAAGGTCCGGCCCGATCATCTGCTCAAGGAAATCGTACAGGAAGCGCTCAAGGCTCGGAAGCCGCCATTTTTTCTGTTTTCGTACCGCTTCCACGAGGCTTCTGACATATTCGCTGTCGTCGATCAGCACTACGCCCTTCTCATCAAGCGCAAAGGCAAAGGCGTTCTGCTTTTCCGTGATGTCCGTACGGTCCGGCACAAAGAAGGTCCCGGTCAGGGAATCATAGTTGACGAGCGCCTTGGTTTCAAGGACGTTCTTCGGATCGAGCTCGATATCGATCAGCATGTCGAACTGTTCGTTCCTGGCTTTCCACTCGGTACTGTTCAGTATCGCGACATACTGGTACGCGCGGTCTCGGATTTCCTCTTCGCTGCAGGGAGTAAGAAGCTCTCTGATCTGATAAAAATTCATAAGGCTGCTCCTTATATACCGGCTTCCCGGATTAGATCCCATGACTCAACTCCGTTCATTCGGGATGACTGTCGGCAGTGTTCAGCCCCGAACCGCCCGGGGTCTGCATTTTCGGCCTGCGGTACTCCCCGAGACGGGTGATGGGACTGTTTCTCAGGGAGACCCGGAAGCGTCTCCGAAGGGGCCGTTTCATTACCCTCGGCGAGTTTCTCAATTCTCAGGCGGGTTTCTGCGGGTTTCTGCGGTTTTCAGGCGATCCCGCCCCTTGTGGCAGCGGCGGCCTGGATTTCATGCATACGGGCATAGGCGCCGCCGAGCGCGACCAGCTCGTCATGCGTTCCGCTCTCTGTCACGGAACCGTTCTCGATCACAAGGATCTGGTCGGCATTCCGGATTGTCGAAAGCCGGTGTGCAATCGCAATGATTGTGCGCTTTCCGGCGATTCCGGCGATGGCTTTCTGGATCTGCTGCTCGGTCTCCACATCGACGGAAGCCGTCGCCTCGTCGAGGATGATGATCGGTGAGCGGCGGAGAATCGCCCGGGCGATCGCGACGCGCTGCTTCTGGCCGCCGGAGAGCCTTAATCCGCGCTCTCCGACTTCGGTATCATATCCGTCGGCCATGGCCATGATGTCTTCATGGATATTGGCAGCCATCGCGGCGTCGATGATCTCCTGCTTTGTGGCATTGGGCCGCGCATAGCCGATATTTTCGGCAATGGTTCCGTTGAAAAGGAAGGTATCCTGCAGTACCGGTGAAATATTCTTCCGGAGGCTCTCGATTGTCACATCCTGTATGTCCTGTCCGTCTACGAGAATCCTTCCCGTCTGCGGCTCGTAGAAGCGGGAAATCAGCTGGGTCAGCGTTGTTTTTCCGACGCCTGTCGGGCCGACAAGCGCAAGCATCTTTCCAGGCTCACAGTGGAAGGAAACATCCTGAAGCACCGGCGCGCCCTCCTCATAGGAGAAACTGACGTGATCGAAGCGGATATCTCCTTCTACGTCCTTCAGATCCTTCGCGCCGGGTTTGTCCTTGATTTCAAACGGCGCATCAAGAATCATCATGACACGCTCCGCACCGGCAAGGGACTGCTGCATCGATTCGACAAGGTTCGCAAGCCCCGTGATCGGCTGATAAAAAAGCGCGAGGTACAGAAGGAATGCAACTACGGATTCCACATCAAGATTGCCGCGGTAGGCAAGGAATCCGCCGAAACCGACGACGAGAATCGTGCCGAGAGAACTGATGAATTCCACCGAAGGGTGGAAAACCGCACTGATTTTCAGCGCCTGCAGCATCGCCCGGACATGCTCAAAGTTCTTTTCGTCAACGCGGCCGGTCTCGTACTCCTCGCGGCCGAAAGACTGGATTTCATGAACGCCCGAAAGGTTGTCCTGAAGTTTTCCGGAGAGCTCGCCCATCTTTTTCTGCGAAATCCTGAAATACGGACGTACCTTTTTTCCGAAGATGATTCCCGAAACCAGAATCAGCGGAATCGGCGCGCAGGTGATCAGCGCGAGCTTCCAGTTCATGATGAGAAGCACGGCAAATACGCCGACAAAAGTCACGACATTCGTGATCGTTTCCGGGATCATATGCGCGTACAGAAGCTCGAAATCCCGCGTATCGTTGACGACACGGCTCATCAGATCGCCGGTCTGTTTGTCGTGGAAAAATCCGAGGTGCATACGCTCAAGCTTGTCGTAGACCTTTGTGCGGAGATCGCCGACCAGGTACCACGCGGCCTTATGCGCAAGGTAATTGCTCATGAAGCGGAACAGAATCCTGAGAAGATACAGTCCGATCAGGATGATAACAAGAATGCCGATGTTTCTGAGTCCCTGATCATCGACGCCGGCGCTGACGATACCCGTCATCCTGGAAAGCGCGCGTGGGGCGGCGAGGTTCACGAGCGTCAGTCCGAGCGTTGCGAGTATTGCGAAAATATACAGTCCCTTGTAGCGGATCGCCTCACGACTCAGCTTCAGTAAAAGTTTCATATTCGGTTGTTTCCTTTCAGTTGGAACAATGCTGTCGGTAGTCAGTCAAATAAGGTGCAGCCCTGTTTCCGGAAATGCTCGATTTTTTCAAGAAGCAGCGCTTCCGTAACCTTAAATTCCGCCGCAAGACACGAGAGGCAGAAGAATTCCTCCGCCCCGCGGTTGATGAATTTCCTGGTAGCGCCGATCTCCAGAGGCTGCAGCGGCCGGCCGCACTTTCTGCAGTTCTCCATTTTATTTTCCGACAATCTTCGTGCGGAAGACGCGGCATCCGTAGGCTTCCACACGCTCGGTGTAGGTCTCGTTCTTCACGAGGATGTCGTCTTTGGTCCAGACTTCGTGCAGGAGGAGCGTTTTCCCGGAACTGACGGGAACGCCCAGTTCGTCGAGTACAAAGCCCATGTGCCGCGCTTCATCCGAGAGGTTGAAAAGACCGATCGCAATGTCCCCGTCCGCAAGCGGCCGGAACAGCACGAGGAGATTCTCGGGTTTCCAGCCGAAACTGGTCAGCTGCGCGATCTGGCGGCACGCAGGATCCTGGTTGATTGCGATCATCTCTTCGTTCTGCAGGGTCAGACAGTCCTCATCCGGCATTTCGCGGATGTCGGAGCCGATCATGAGCGGCGAACCCATGAAAGCCCAGATCGAGAAATGCGTGCGGTACTGCAGACTCGAACAGCCGCCGAGACCCACGTTTCCTTTTCCGTGCATGCCGACAACCAGCATGTCCATGTCGTTGAAGCAGCCGACGCCGGCATAAGGCAGAATCTCCAGCTGTTCGTATGTCAGCTTTTTAATGCTCTCCCAGCTGTCGAAAATGTCGCCGGTCGAACGCCACATGGATGCGCCGGTTTCCTTGATCCATTTCGCGGTTTCGTCCGCGCCCCAGGAGCAGGCGGAAAAGAGAATGTCGCGGCCGCAGTTGTTTAAGGCATTCGCCATCCGGTGATAGAGAACGCGCCCCGGGACGGTCTTGGGATGGTAACAGTAATCGTATTTCAGGAAATCAACGCCCCAGGAAGCAAAGGTCTGAGCGTCGATATACTCGTGGTCATAGCTTGAAGGATAGCCCGCACAGGTCAGGGTTCCCGAACAGCTGTACATGCCGAATTTCAGGCCCTTCCCATGCACATAATCCGCAGCGTATTTCATGCCGTGCGGGAATTTTTCGGGATCCGCCTGCAGCCTGCCCTCGCTGTCGCGTTCATGCAGAGACCAGCAGTCGTCGATCACGAGGTATTCGTAGCCTTTTTCAAGATAGCCTTTTTCGACCATGGCATCCGCCATCGTCAGGATCACTTCTTCATTGATGTCCGAACCGAATGTATTCCAGGAATTCCATCCCATCGGCGGTGTTTTCTGAAACATAATGTATTCCTCCTTAATCAGTTTTCTTCCGAACTCTTTTGATAATCAGATTATAGTACATTTCCGAAAGTACTGTCAACCGGTTCCTGAAAGGAAAGGCTCCTGTTTCAGCCCGGTCTTTCATCAGCCGAAGAGCCGCGACGAGGCTGAAAGCAGGACAAGCAAATCGAACGCACGTTCTTTTCTGCTTGACAGTTTCCGGAAAATATAGTAAGATAATTCCGGAGGCGTACATATGTTCGATTTGGAGGTGCAAAAAAAAGACCCGGAACAGGCCTATATTGCGATCGACATGAAGTCATTTTATGCATCGGTGGAGTGTGTCGCGCGCTCATTGGATCCGCTCCGGGCCAGGCTTCTCGTCGCGGACGAGAGCCGCACGGACCAGACGATCTGTCTCGCGGTCTCTCCCGCCCTGAAGGCGCTGGGCGTCCCTGCACGCCCGCGGCTGTTTGAGGCCCGTCAGGCGATCCGACGCTACGAAATCGAGCATCACACCCATGTTCAATACTATGTCGCGACGCCCCGTATGGCTGAGTACGAACGGGTTTCCGCACAGATTTACGGGATCTGCCTCCGCTATGCCGCCGCAGAGGATATCCATGTCTACAGCATCGACGAAAACTTCATCAACTGTACACCCTATCTTGCGCTGTACCGCAGACAGGCCATGGAAGAAGGCGTTCATCCGGCGCATGTGATGGCAATGACGATCATCCGGGATATTTTGAGCGCCACAGGCATTACGGCGACCGTCGGGCTCGGTACCAATCTGTACCTTGCGAAAGTTGCCATGGACATTGTCGCCAAAAAGAAAAAAGCGGATATGTACGGCGTCCGGATTGCCGAACTCAATCCGGAAAGCTACCGCTATCTTCTCTGGAACCACCGGCCGCTCACGGATTTCTGGCAGATCGGCCGCGGAAAGGCCCGCAGGCTCTATGCGGCCGCACTGTTTACGATGGGGGACATTGCGGAGAAATCCCAGTATGACGAGGATTATTTCTACCGGACCTTTGGAATTGACGGCGAGATCCTGATCGATCACGCCTGGGGGGAAGAGCCGGTTACGATGCGGGAAATCAAGGCCTATAAGCCTCAGCGAAACAGTCTGTCAAACGGTCAGGTTCTGCCCCGTCCCTATGAATATGCCGAGGCCCGGATCATTTTTCGCGAAATGGTGGATGTGCTCTGCGCGGATATGATGGAAAAAGGCATCGTTGCCTCAGTTTTTTCCTGGTATATCGGTTATGACTACAAATCCCTCGAGCACTGCCCTTCGTACAGCGGCCCGATGGCCGTGGATTTCTACGGCCGTCTGCATCCGAAACATTCCGGCGGGATTGTTCGCCTCCGGTCGAAAACCAGCGCCGTTTCCCTGATCGCCGATGCCATGCTCGACTCTTTCGACAGAAAAACCGACCACCGGCTTCTTTTCCGCCGGGTCGGGGTCAATGCAGCGGAAACCGAGGCCGATGAGAACGCCTTCCAGATGGATTTATTTACCGATTTCGACGCGATCTCCCGCGAGCAGACCATTTCCCGGGCAATGCTCGAAATCCGCCGTAAATTCGGCAAAAACGCGCTTGTGAAGGGTTTCAACCTCCTTCCCGGCGCAATGACCATCGAAAGGAACACCCAGATCGGCGGGCACCGGGCATGAGGCTTCACGGACGCGGCTTCATATCTGTCGTCCGGAGCTTTCAGCGCCGAAAATAATCCGGCCTTCTCCCGGGGAGACCTGGAACTGTCTCAGAGGGGGAAGGCCGGATTATTTCGGCGCGTCCGGGCTGCGATACCCTTCCGGCCGCTGATATTACAGGGACTTCGGGCCGGGGGTTGTCGGGGTGATGAGGTGCACCTTGACGCCGCGGCGGGAGTCGTTGAGATAACGGATGACTTCTTCGAACACTTCGTTGTATTCGCCGTAGATGCCGCCGACATGGTGGATGAAGGGACCGAACATCAGCTTCTCTTCCCAGGCTTTCCACGAAGGCTTTGCTTCGATCCAGACATAGGTTGCCGTGGTATCGGGGCCTTCGATCGTGTCCGCGTCCGCGAGGAAGACGTAATACTCGCCGTCCAGTTCATCCATACGGAGCATGGACATATGACCCTGCTTCAGCTCCCAGTGCGGCTCGTAGAACGCGCGGTTCCGGAACTTTCTTGCCTTGATCATCGGATTCTTGTCCTTATCCGCAAGAGAGTATGCGAAGGGGCCGCCGTGCCAGATCAGTTCGCCGTTGTCGTTTGTCGGATGACGGTAGGTCCAGTCCGCAAGGAGCGGCGCATCCTCGCCGAGAGCTGCAGACTTCAGGATCAGCATCGAGATGCCGCCCCAGATATCCATCTCGCAGCCGGTCGGAAGACCGCGGTCCGCAAGCTCGCCTTCAATGACGCAGCCTGTTGCCGAGATGCCGACAGCACGGCCGACGCCGCCGCAGTCGAAACCTGCCGCGCGGCAGTGGTTCTTCTTCATCAGGCCTTCGATCGCGAGAACGCCCGCGCAGACACGGGTCGCGAAGTCCGGATCCTCGACTTCAGAAAGGTCGATCCGGGAAGAGAAGTCCTTCACATAGTCCTGCAGCTCCTGGCTGTTCTCGTCAACGATCCGCTGCGTCTCCGCGCCGATCTGGGCGAGCCCGATGGGCTTTACGGAAATATTGAAGTTCTTGATCAGCTGCAGCTGGTTATGGATTACGCTGTAGAAGCCGGACGGACGGTCGCCGATCGAGGCGATGTTTGCGTTTCTGAGATTCTTCATCACATTCACGACCCTGACGAATTTCTCAAAACCGTTGACAAAGTCCGGTGAATCCGCTTCGCAGTTCCAGATGTAGCTGAAGGTGACGCCGTAATTACGGAGAACCTTGGTCGCCGCGAAGATACCGCACTGGGTCTCTTTTTCGCGGTGTTCATAGGTCGAGACCTTGTCCCTGGTGCCCCAGATCAGGGTCGGAAGCATGAACTGCTTTGCGACGCCCGCGACAACAGATTCCTCGCCGAAATCGCAGAAGGGGCTGAAGATCGCATCGATGTCCGCCGCCCTGAACTTCGCGACAACCTTGTCGATGTCGTCGATATGGCAGGCCATTCCCTGTTCGCAGATGTCGTCGATCTCGACCCATTCCACATAGTCCTTCATCTGTGCGTGAATGATGGGCATGATGATGTCATACTCTTCCCGCGCGGTGTTGATGTTGAACACTTCGCGCCGGTTCGGCATTAAGCCGATCTTTACCTTATCGTGCATAAAAATGCTCCTTTCTTCACGATCTCTTTTGTCCCTATTCTACCGCATTCGCGGAAAAGGTCAAGTGAAATATTAAAAAGTTCCGGCAGCGGCTCCGTACTCCAAAAAGCGGTCTGTATAGAGGCGTTTTGAATGAATGCACCGAATCGAAATAACGTAAAAACAGCGTTCACCGTTCGCCTGTCATTTTCTCAAGCTGCCCCATCAGCGCCTCTTCCGAAAGCGCGCCGATACGATACGCAAGAAGTACGCCGTCCTTATCCATAAACAGCGTCATCGGGATCGAATTCACGCCGTAGGCATACGCACCGCTGTACTCTGTATCAAAGAAAATCGGAAAGCTGTAGCCCTGGTCTGCGATATACTGTTTTGCCGTATCGACGGTTTCACGGCTTCCGTCCGTAAGATTCACGATCACAAAGTGAATCCGGTCGCCGTATTTTATGTAAGCCTCGTCGAAATAAGGCATTTCCTCACGGCACGGCGGACACCAGCTCGCCCAGAAATTCAGCACCAGCGGTCCGTCGAAGTAATCGGACAGCGATACCGTGTTGCCATCCGTATCGAGCATCGTGAAATCGGGGCAGAGAAAAACCTCCTCTGCAGTTTCGGTTGTTTCAGCTTCCGTCCCGCTCTTTCCCGTTTCCTCCGGAACTTTTTCAGCTTCCGTCCCACTCTCTTCCGCTTCCTCCCGGACTTTTTCAGCTTCCGTCCCGTTCTCTTCTGCTTTCTCCGCGGTTTTTGCGGCTGTTTCCAAGCTTTCTCCGGTTTCTTCTCCGTTCTTCCCTTCCGTATCTTTTTCACGGGATATATGGGGAAGCACCGAGACCGTTTCTCCGTCCTCCTGCTTTTTGGAATTATAGCGCGGCGCCAGGTATCTGTATGCCAGGACAGCGCCGGTTATCAGCACCGCAAATGCCGCGGCAATTGATATCCATAAGATGATTTTTCCGGTATTACTCATTTTTCTGTCTCTTTTCACGTTGCGGTTTTACATTCAGATCAGCCGGACCATCCTGCAGTTTTCGATCCTCTGGCTCCAGAAATCTCTGATTGGAAGCTTTCGGATCCGGCTGATAATCGACAGGTTCATGGCGCCGTGGCCGACGATCAGGACGTTCTTTCCCTCTTTCATCAGAGGATCGATCCGCTCCCTGAGAAAGGCGCCGGTTCTCTCAAACAGTTCCCCAAAAGTTTCCGCACCCCCGACCGAACTGGTATACGCTTCCGGATGCTGAAAAATCACACCGATCGGGCTGTCCGTTTCAAAATAATACAGGATCCCTTCATATACGCCGAAGTTCATTTCCTTCAGCCTGTCGTCTGTGACGATCGGAACCTTCCGGCCACGAAGTACAATCTCCGCCGTCTCTTTCGCCCGCAGAAGCGGTGAGCAGAAGCAGAGATCCAGCGGAATGTCCCGATACTCCTCCCGTGCTTTTTCCGCCTGTGCCCTGCCCTGGTCGTTCAGCGGAATATCCGTCTGACCCTGAAGCTTATGAACCGCGTTCCACTCCGTCTGTCCGTGTCTCATAATGTACAGCATTCAAAGAACCCCTTTTCACACTGAAAGGAACGCCAGGAATCTACCGAGGAGTCCCGTTGCCATCAGGATGCCCACGAGGATCAGAAATCCGCCGCACACCATATTGATCACGTTGTAATGCTTTTTGATGAATCCGAAAGTGTCCTTCAGTTTTTCGAGAAGCAGCGCCGACAGGAGGAAGGGAAGCCCCATCCCAAGCGAATAGGTCAGAAGCAGAAGCATCCCCTTCAGCATGCTTGCGCGCTGCGATGCCAGCATCAGCGCGGAGCCTAAGAAAGCGCCGACGCAGGGCGTCAGGCTCACCGAGAAAATCAGGCCGAATACGAAAGCAGAGAAAAGCCCCGTCACTTTCCAGCGCATCCTGATGCCCCGGAGGAAAGGCAGAGGGATCACATTCATGAACACGAGCCCGAGAAAAATAACGATGCATCCGGTCACGATGTTCAGTGCCGTCTGGTACCTGATAAGAAACCTGCCGATCGACCCGGCAAAAAGCCCCATCAGGCAGAACACCAGCGTAAAGCCCAAAACAAAGCAGAGCGCGGCAAAAAAGCCCCGCCCTTTTCCGGTTTTTTCCCGGTCCTCCGCGCCGCTGTCCCCGGCAAAATAGCTCAGATATATCGGAAGCATCGGCAGCATGCATGGGGATATGAAAGAGATAATACCTTCAAGAAAGGTGATCAGATATTCCATAAACCGTTCACTTTTTTGTCACGTAAGGCCTGTATTTTTTCTATCTTTCCTGGAAGAACTCGATCTCCTCGCCTACAGGGCCGATGCAGAACGCCATGCGCGCCGGGAACGGCGGATCGGATTCGATCACAATGTCAGCAGGACCGATAAAAACATTGTACCCGGCCGCTTTGACCTTTTCCGCCATCTCATCCACGTCGTCTGATGCGAGCGCGAAGTGCCGGATCACGCCCTGGCCCCGCTCGTCTCCTCCGGTTTCGAAAATCTCCATGAGACCCGCACCGGTATCGATCATGATGCCGCCCTTCCATTCTCTTTTGACGGAAAGGCCGAGGACATTCGTATAGAAATCCTTTGTTTTCCGGTACTGGTCTTCGGAACTGCACTTTAACGCAATGTGGTGAACGCCTGTAATCATTTTCGGCCCTCCTCGTATGAAAGTCTTTTTGTAAGCGGTCTGCTCTAACAGCACTATGGCACAATCCATCCGGCTTGTCAAGCGCTATCTTATCTCACGAGGTTTTTCGCGGCCGGACATCAGAAAGTGCGCATAGAAAAATGATTGCATGTTCGGCCTTTTCGCAGTATGATAGCGGTATCCGAAAAGAGGAGCGCTGAAACCGATGGCTTTTATCAACCTGAAAACCCTTGATATTCTTGAGAAAGAAAGCCCAATCCCCAAGTACCGTGAAGGATACTTTGAATGCGACGAAGAAATGGCCGGCATTCTGCTTCTCCTGAACCGGAAAGGTTACCGCACGCTTTTTTCCTGCAGCGGTCATCTGTACGACGAGATCAGCGATACCTTCGAGGAAGAAAATGCGGAGCTCTCCGATTCGGAACTCCGCACTTTATACCCAGGAATCCTCAGTATCCGTACGGAAGAAAACGGTGTCCGGACGCTGACTCTCCGGCAGAACCTGTCGCTGAAATCCTATATTGTTTTCGCTCCGGAGGTTCATCTGCCTTCCGTCCCCGAAGAGTGGCGCCTCGACGGCCGCGTACTCTCCCACAATTACTACTGGGACAGTACTTTTTCGGAGATTCAGGACCTTTCAGACCTGAAATCAAAGCCTTTTGTGTTCTACCGGCGCCGGGCGGAGCTGCTGTCGCTGCTTTATGACTGGGCGGATTCCCTTCCTTCGTACGACCCGGATAAGGCTTCCGATCCGGAAGAACCGATGCGCCAGACCTACCGGAACGGCCCGCTATTATAAAAATACCGATCCCAAAATCACGAAAAAGCCGCTGCACTCCGCGGCGCTTTTTCATCAGATATTCACGTTTTCAATTCGTTTTTCCCTTCTCGCTGATTGAGTCATTCGAAAACAGCGGAGTATTCATTGAGCGGAAAGGGAAGCTATGCTGAAATTCGAGGATCGTTTTTCGATCGTAAGCTGGCCGCGCGGATCGGCAGGAAAACGGTTACTGCGGAAAACTCTCCCCGGTTGACGATTACGAATGGTACGATCACACTAAAAACGTCATTCGGAAGATCCGCCGGACGGGAATGGACGGCGGCGCCATGCTGGAAAATGAGGAATACCGTCCCTGAGAAGACTGATCTCTGTATTGAGGAAATGCATGCTCGAAAAAGAAGAATTTCTTGAAATCTATGAAATGTTTGACCGGACCGCACCGTTTTCCTGCGACTGCGGAACGCTCTGCCGCTCCATCTGCTGCCGCGCCGATGCGTTTCCGGATTCGCATCTGTTTCTGTATATTTTTCCCGGGGAAGAAGCGGTGCATGACCGGACGGATCCCTGGCTCAGCTGGGAAACCCAGCGGACGGAAGACCACTATATCCCGGCATCCTGGGGCGAAACCTTCCTTACGGTCCGCTGTCAGGGACCGGAGCGCTGCAGACGGGCGCTCCGTCCGATCCAGTGCAGAAGCTTTCCGCTGGAGCCCCATCTGACCCGGGACGGACAGCTTCAGCTGATCTACTGCAATTTCAAGATCCCCTACAGCTGTCCGATCATCGACCGGAAACTTCCGATCCCGGAGGAATACCTTCAGACCGTTTATTCAGCCTGGGAGAGACTGATCCGTGACCCGCTGATCCATGATTATGTCAGGGAGGTCTCCGATGTCCGCATCAGTCTGTCTCTGAAAAACGAGGTTGTTTATCCGT